>JAKLDZ010000015.1 GCA_022703255.1 Myxococcota bacterium
CCTCGCCCTCCCCGCCTCCTTTTCTCGCCTCCCGCCTCCCACCCTCCCGTTCTAGTATGCCCCCATGGCCACCGAGAGCGTTCCCTTGCCGGCTGCGACCGGAACGCTCGACAAGACTCCGCTCGTCCACCTGATCGTCTACATCCTTCGTCGCAAGCTCGACGGGACCCTCGTGCTGCAAGGAGACGTCGAGGACGAGCACGCCATCTACTTCAAGGCCGGAATGCCCGCCCTGGTGCGTACTCTGTTCGACACGCCGCACCCCGGCGAGGTCGCCGTGCGGCTCGGCTTCATCGATCGTTCGCAGCACGAACAGTCTCTCGTGACGGCGGGAGCGACCGGCTTCCAGCACCTGGAGCTGCTCAAGACCGCGGAGATGCTGACGCTGCCGCAGTACGAGGCAACCCTGCGGGAGCTCGTGCACGACGGCATGCTCGCGCTGTGCCGTCAGCTTCCGGCCTCCGCCAGCTACGCCTTCCACCCCGGCGTCAACCTGGCGAAGACCCAGGAGTCGGACCCTGTCGCGCCATCCGACCCCTACCCGATTCTGTGGCGCGCGGTCAGCGACGGCTCGTGTGATGCCTCCGTGGGCGATGCGCTTGCGCGCCTCGGGATGACCCCCGTGGGGCTGCCCGATGACGCCGTGCTCGACGACTTCGGCTTCCGAAGGGAGGAAGCGCTCGCGATCGAAGCCTTGCGCGGGACACCCATGACCGTCGAGAGACTGATCTCCATGGGCTTCCTGTCGGAGTCCGCGTGGCGCCGTCTAGTGTACGTGCTGCTCATCACCCGCAACCTCGAGGTCGAGGGCTCGGGTCGCAGCAGCCTGGTGCCGCCGCCCTCCCTGGATCCATCGCCTCCGCGCTCCAATGCAACCCCGGAGACTCCTGCTCCCAGCGCCCCGCTCGTTCGTGTCACGAACACGCGCCCCGAACGCCCCTCCGCGGAGCCGGAGCTCGTGCTCGCGCTGCCTCGCAAGACGCCGCGGGCCTCGGTGTCGATCGCGAGCGCTGCCCCCGCCACTCCCGAGCCCCCTCCGACTCCCGTTGCCCCCCCAGCTCCTCGCGCTGCCCCGTATCTCTTTTCGCTCGCGCTCCTGCCCTTGCTCGCTGCGGTCTTTACTTCCCAGCGACTCGACGACCGGATCGCTCGCGCAGCGCAGCGGTTCCCGCCGCTCCTCGACGCCGTGCAGCGCTCGGGCCCCGTCTCCGCCGCGGTCGCCTCGCTCCCCGAGGCGCGGCTCGAGGGCTCCCACGTCGCGGCGGCGAGCTTCGTCCACTGGGCCTATGCCTTGGGCTCCGTTGTCCTGGTCCTCGGAGCTGCCAGAACGCTCTTCGCCCGCGATGCCCGTGTCGCCCGCCAATCCGCTTGGGCGGCGCTGGTCGCATGGGTTGCCGGGTTCGTCCTGTTGCAGGGAATGCAGCTCGCGAGCGCGGCGGCCGCCGTCCCATCGTCCGCTGACGCTGGCGCGCCGCACAGGGCGCTCGCGACGCTCTCGTTCTGCTATCGAGCACCGCTCGATCCGGACACCAGCTTCCTTCTCGCCGCAGCGGCGTACAGCCTCTTCGCGATCTCCCTCGAGCTTCTCAAGCTCCTTCCGGTTGCGCGGCTCGTCCTGCGCTCACCCGCAACCGGCGCACCCGCCGCACTCGCCGTCGGACTGGGCAGCGGAATCGGTCTCGGCATCGCCCAGTCGCTGGTCTACGCACCGAGCCACTTGCACGGGCTGCTGGGTTTCGACGCCTACGCGGTCCGCTTCGTCACGTCCACCGCGCTGCACGGAGTCTGGGCCGGCATCGCTGCCCTGGCCGTTGCCGGCGAAGGCGGGCCGCTGTCCGCCGCCGAGGGCGGACTCGCGCGATTCGGCGCCCCCCTTCGCGTCGTCCTCGGAGTGGTGGCGTTGCACGCGCTGTACGACACCATGGAGCGTCGCGGAATGGTCGCAGGCAGCCTGCTGATCGCCGTCGTGAGCTTCGGCTGGTTCGCCTGGAAGGCCGACAGCTCTCGCCTCCGGTCCTCGACGCGTCCCGTTCGAAGTCCCGCTGCCTCGTAGCGCTGGCGCCGGGCGACCTCCGGCGGCAAGCTGAGTGCCTCATGCAAGGTTCCTCCCCACGCCGTGGGCGCCCGCGATCCGCCCCGGCTTCTGCTTTCCTTCCGACGTGCCGCGCCGACCTGGAGGCACGGGGCTGGGACCGGCTCGACGTGCTCATCGTGTCGGGCGACGCCTACGTGGACCACCCTGCGTTCGGCCCGGTGATCATCGCTCGCACGCTCGAAGCCGAGGGATTCCGCGTCGGCATCGTCGCCCAGCCCTCTTGGAGCACCATCGAGGACCTCGCCCGCATGGGCACGCCGCGACTGTTCGTCGGAGTCAGCGCAGGCAACCTCGACTCGATGCTCAACAAGCTGACCGCGCAGAAGAAGACCCGCTCCGAGGAGCAGTACTCGCCCGGTGGACGTCTCGAGCTGCGTCCCAATCGAGCGACGATCGTCTACTCCAACCTCTGCCGGCAGGCTTTTCCCGGTGTCCCGATCGTGCTGGGAGGCATCGAGGCGTCGCTGCGCCGAATCGCGCACTACGACTACTGGTCGGACCAGGTGCGTCGCTCGATCCTGCTCGACGCCAAGGCGGACCTGCTCGTCTTCGGCATGGGCGAGACCGCGGTCATCGAGATTGCCCGGAGGCTCTCGGACGGGGGAGGCGTCGCGGGCCTGCGCGGCATCCGCGGCACCGCACGCGTCCTGTCCCGTGAAGAACGCTCGTCGTGGCAGGAAGCGGACGCGTCCCCCGAGCGCACGGACGGGCCGGTGCTGCTGCCGTCCTACGAGTCGGTTGCGTCGGATCCCGTCGCATTCGCGACGATGACCCGCCTGGTCTACCTCGAATCGAATCCTCACAACGCCAAGCCGCTCCTGCAGCCCCACGGCTCCCAGGCCGTCTGGCTCGAGCCGCCATCGCTTCCCCTCGACCCCGACAGTCTCGAACGCCTCTACCGCCTGCCGTTCCAGCGCGCCGAACATCCGTCCTACGGCGAGCCCGTGCCCGCGCTGCGCTCGGTCCGTCATTCCGTGGCGGTCACGCGAGGCTGCTTCGGCGGGTGCGCCTTCTGCGCGATCACCTGCCATGAGGGGCGGATCGTGCAGAGCAGGCCGCAGGAGGGCGTGCTCCGCGAGGTGCGGGAGCTGTGCAAGACGCCCGGGTTCCCTGGGGTGATCACCGACGTGGGGGGGCCCACGGCGAACATGTACGGGATGAGCTGCGGCGACGATCGCGCGGCGACGATGTGCCGACGCACGTCGTGCGTTCACCCCGCTCCTTGCAGGCACCTGCGCACCGATCACGGGGAGTACCTTCGGTTGCTCCGCGCCGTGCGCGCCGTCCCAGGAGTGAAGCACGCGTTCGTGGCCTCCGGCATCCGCCACGACCTGGCCTTGCGAAGCCCCGCGTTCATCCGGGAGCTGGCCGAGCACCACACCGGCGGACAGCTCTCGATCGCGCCCGAGCACGTGAATCCGGAGGTTCTCGCGCTCATGCGCAAGCCTCCCGCGTCGCTCTGGGAACAGTTCGAAGACGCCTTCCTGCACGCGAGCGCCCGCGCCGGGAAGCGTCAGTTCGTGGTCCCCTACTTCATCGTCGGCCATCCGGGATCCACCCTGCGCGACACGATCGAGCTCGCGCTGTGGTTGAAGCGTCGCTCCCTTCGCCCTCGACAAATCCAGGAGTTCATCCCGACACCGATGACGCTGGCGACAGCGATGTACCACACGGGCCTGGACCCGATGACGATGAAGCCGGTCGTGGTGGTGCGCGACCTGCGGGAGAAGCGGATGATGAAGGCGCTGCTGCTGTACTGGGACGTCGACCAGTGGCCGCTTGCGCGCGAGGCTCTCGTGAAAGCGGGGCGCACGGATCTCATCGGTCATGGGCCGGGGAGCCTCGTTCCCCCCAGGGATGGGACGGGACGATCGGCGTTGCCGGGTGGGGCGCGTGTGCCGGGGGCAAGGCAAGGAGCGCGACGTCGCGACTCACGGCACCGCGATTGAAGCGCATCGGCGCATGGGGTATCTCACGGACGGCGTTGCCTGGGGGCGACGCAGACCTCGCCAGGAGAACGAAACATGCTGAGCCAGAAGATGCAGGACGCTTTCAACGCCCAGATCCACGCCGAGTACTACTCGTCGTACCTGTACCTCGCGATGTCGAGCTGGTGCGAGCAGTCGACCTTCAAGGGATTCGCCAGGTGGCTGCGCATCCAGGCGGATGAGGAGCGCAAGCACGCGTTCAAGCTCATCGACTACGTGCACGAGCGCGGCGGCAAGGTGCAGCTTCAGGCGCTGGAGGCTCCGCCGGCCGACTTCGGCACGGTGGTGTCGCTGTTCGACAAGGTCCTCGAGCACGAGCTGCACATCACGGGGCGCATCCACAAGCTGTTCGAGCTCGCACGCGCCGAGAAGGACCTCGCCTCCGAGCTGTTCCTCGGCTGGTTCGTCAGCGAGCAGGTCGAAGAGGAAGCCACCGCCGGCGAGATCGTCGAGAAGCTCCGCATGGTCGGGGACCGCGCCGGCTCCGTGCTCTACCTCGACAAGGAATACGGCAAGCGCCAGGGCTGAGCTCGACGCCCCGTTCCTACTGCTCCCCTTCTTCGTCGTCGCGACGGTGGCGCGTCAGCGTATAGAACGTGCCGAAGGCCGCGAGCCCGGCGGCCACCATGTACAAGAACGTGTCCCGTCGGCGCTTCGTCGCCGCCCCGGCCTCGCCTGACTCCGACCACGCGGGCGCGCGATCTCCGACCTGGACTGCTTCGCGTCCCGTCACCGCGGCGGAATCGACCGGCGCCGCGAGGCCCGGGACTTCGGGTTGGGCCGAGGCTGGGCTCGCGAAAGCGACGAGGCATGGGATCGCCAGGACGGACAGCAGTCGCATGCAGACTCCTTGATGCGTGGGACTTCATCGGTCCGACACCCGTGGCGGGAGGTGCGACTTGCCGGAGCCCTGGAGCGAGCCTCGCAAGCAAGCTCCCTGTGAGACGGGCGGGACCGGATCTGTTCGTGACACGAATGGGTTCGTTGATCAACGCGCGAACACGGTCGTTCATGTTGCGCGAGCGAGCGGCTCAACGGCTTCCCCGCGGGGGGGGAACACGGAGCGGAGGGCGTCAGGGTTTCGGTTCGCAGGTGAACCCGAGCCCTGCCACCTCTTCGGCCGTCTTGCAGTTCACCGACATGACCACGAAGCCGCAGACGTCTTCTTCCTTGCAGCAGCCTTCCATCGTGACGTCGACGGGCGGAGTCGTGTTGGACTGGCACTTGATGGCGCCACAGAACAGCGTGCCGCAAGGGACGCCCGCGTCCTCGCCGCCGGTGCCGCCGTTGCCCCAGCCGCTGACGCCGCCGCTGCCGCCCTTGCCCGCGGAGCCGGAGGAGCCCGCCTTGCCACCCGATCCCGCGCCTCCGCCACCGGACTCGCCCGCTTCGCCCCCCTCGCCGCCTTCGCCCGACGCTCCACCGGTAAGTGCGGTGTCCGTTCCCGAATCCTTCGCACCGCCCGCGCCCGCCTCGGGCTCGAAGGACGGGGGATCGTTTTCGGGCTGCGCGCACGCTGCCGAACCAAGCACTGCTCCAAGCACCAGAACGAGCGCTCCGCGGAGCACGTCGCGAGTCACACTGTTGCTGCAAGTCATGCGTGTCATTGTAGAAGCTCGCCCGGTTTCGCACAAGGCGCCGCGACTTCCCGTCCGGACGCCGCAACTTCTCCGCGGCGACCTTGCTGCCGCGCGCGTCCGCTTCGGGTACAATGACGAACCACAGCGAGGTTCCGATGCATTCGACGCGTGCCTTCTTGATGCCCAGCGCCCTCGCAGCCGTCCTGTTCGCCTCGGCGATCGGGACCGCTGCTCCCGATGATTCCCCCGCTCCGCTGCGTCCCGAGACCTTGATCGGCGCCAGCTCCTCTCCCAGTCTCGCGTCTCCCGCGAAGCTGGGCGTACGCCTCACCTCACCCCAGTGGACCGCCGAGGGGCTCTGGCCTTCCGCCCCCGCGTCTCTTCCCGCTCTCGCTTCCGCGGAGCGCAAGGGATCTCCCGTCCACGATCCCTCCTCCGGTGCGTGGTTCGCGTCGGTCAACGGCGCCATCGTCCGCGTGGACGGAAGCCGTCTCATCGTGACCGCGGACAACGTGCAGGGGACGGACATCGACGTGAGGGCGTCGCAGGCGGTTGCGGTCTCGCGCGAGCCCAACGACACGATCGTGCTGCATCGATTCGGATCACGAACGGAACGTCGCGTGCTGATGACGGGCCAGCAGTACTTCCACCCGCGCCTCTCCCCCGACGGAACGCGCTTGATTGTGAGCGAGAGCAGGACGGGAGGAGGGCACGTGTGGTTGGTTCCGCTCGAGGGGGCTCCGACGGATCTCGGGGTCGGCCAGCACGCCGCGTGGCATCCTGACGGGTGGCGCGTGGTGTTCGCCCGTGTCGGCCACGACGGCTATCAGATCACGTCGTCGGAGCTGTTCGCGATCGACCTGGCCACTCGCGTGGAGACGCGTCTGACGCAGAGCGCTGGGATTGCGGAGGTGACGCCGGTGGTGTCGCCGGACGGGCGGTGGATAGCCTTTGCGGACGCGCGCAACGGAGACGGCTGGTTCGCGGCGATGCCGCTCACGGGAGGGAGGTGATCATGCGCTCCTTTGCTCGCACCGTGCTCGTGCTCGCCGGGGCGCTTGCCCTGTGGCTCGTCTCCTCCGACGCGTTCGCGCAGAAGGTCTATCTGAATCCCAGCGATCAGGACAACAACGCCGTCTCCGGCGGCGGCGTCGAATCGCAATACGCGCTCATCGTAGCCAACAAGGCCAAGGCCATCCTCGACGCGGCGGGATTCACGACCAAGGTCGATCAGGACTTCAGCAGCGCGCCGTCGAATGCGAACTCCTGGGGCGCCGACGTGTTCGTAAGCATCCACAGCAACGCGGGAGGCGGCCACGGCACCGAGACGCTCTACAAGTCCGATGGCGGGAAGAAGCTCGCCTCCGCAGTGCAGAACGGGTTGCTGTCCAAGCTGCCGTACCAGGACCGCGGCTTGAAGTACCGCGACAACCTGCACGTGCTCAATAACACGAACATGTATGCCTGCCTGCTCGAGTCGGTCTTCCACGACTGCACCGCAGGCAGCGGCTACGCCGGACACCCTCCGTCGGAGTCCGCCTTCCTGCGCAGCGCCGACGGGCAAACCAGGATCGCCCAGGGGACTGCTGCGGGCGTGTGCGCCTACTACGGCAAGTCCTGTGACTCCACCACCCCTGCCAAAGGCACTCTCCGGGGCGTCGTGTATATCGACCCCGATATCGCCAACCGCATCCCTGGCGCCACGGTGAAGCTGAACACCGGCGCATCCGTCATCGCCGACGGCACCGGAAGCTGGGCGTTCGAGCTCGCGCCCGGTACGTACACCGCGACGGCGACCGCGGACGGGTACGAACCGAACTCGTCCACGCGCGATGTCGTGGCGGGCCAGGAGGTCTGGGGGAGCATCGGGTTGAAGCCGACGACGGTCACCGGTCCGGAGCCGGAGCCTGAGCCGGCGCCGGAGCCCGTGCCGGAGGCAGGCCCGGTGGATTCTTCGGTCGGCGACGTAGTGACCATCTCGGATGCGGCCTCCGAAGCCGCAGCCCCGAAGAACGATTGGAACACCGACGACGACGGCGGATGCGGGTGCCGCACGCCCGCCTCGCGCACCGCTTCCTCGAGCTGGTTGCTCCTCGGGGCGGCCGCCCTGCTCTTCGCCACCCGTCGACGCTTCCCCCGCACCTGATCGCTCCTCACCCTCGAGCACGCGTCTCGCAGCGTGCTATCCTGCGCTTCCAGACGTCATCGGCCGGTGTCGGCCCGGTCTGGTCTGCGCCCTGATGCATCGACCCGTTGGCTCGCTTCCTCGACGACCTTGTCGCGCCTGCCGCGCGCGCATCGCTTCCTTCGGAGCGTGGTGCGTGCTCGCGACTGCCTGGTCCGGGTGCCTCCTGGTGTTCCCCGAGGAGCAGCCGGCACCGGAGACGCGGTTGCATCGCCCTCCGGTCGACGAGCCGGTGTGCACCGGATCCCTCGCCAACTGCGATGGCTCCGCCTCCAATGGATGCGAGTCCGATCTCGCCTCCGACCCGTCCCACTGCGGAGCCTGCGACGTCGCCTGCGACCCCGGGGCAGCCTGCAACGACTCCGCTTGCGGGAGCGCTCCCGAAGTGATCGCCTCCGGGCAGTTGAGCCCGACCCGACTCGTGGCCACCGACGGCGACCTCTTCTGGGTTCACGCCGTGCAGAAGGATCCGGCTTCGGGGAGCACCTTCGGAGTGATTCAGCATCTTCCCCGCGACGCATCCGAGTCGCGATTGTTCTTCTCCGGAAGGGGCGCCCCGGAGTCCCTCGCCGTCAACGCAACGCATGTCTACTGGCCGGACTACGACGGCGGACGACTCCTGCGCATGACCCGGCACGGCCTGCCGCGACTCCCCGAACCCCTGACCTCCGGGCTCCGCTCTCCCCGCTCGCTCACCATCGTCGGTGACACGCTCTTCTGGGCCAGCGCGCCCGACCGCACCGCGTATCGATGCTCCCCGTCCTCGTGTCAGCCCACTGCCTTCGCTGTGCTCCCCGATGCCGTCACCGGCGTCGCAGCCAGCCCCTCCGGCGTGTTCGTTGCGGGAACGACGACGGTGCTGCGGTTGGATCCGTCGGGCCACATCGCGACCACACTGGCATCCTCCCGCTCGGGGCCTTTTGGGCTCATTGCAGCGGAATCCTCGGCGTTCTGGATCGAGCAGGGCGGACCTGGGTTGCGTGACAGCGGCCTCATCGCGGGAGCGGATCCCGGCTTCCAGGTCCTCGCGGAAGCGCAAGACGGTCCTTCGTCGATCGCGGTGGACGATGGGTGGGTCTACTGGACGAATCTTCTGGCAGGGACGGTGATGCGCGCGCCTCGCCAAGGCGGCAAGGCCCTGCCACTGGCAGTCGGACAAGGACAGCCGTCAGGCATCGCGATCGACGACCACAGCGTCTACTGGACCACGCGGGAAACCGGACGCGTGATGCGTCTTCCAAAGGACAAGTAGGGATCGGTTCGGAATCAGTCCGACTTCTTGCGAGAACGTTTCGCGGGGCCGGGGGCCGCGGGCTGGGGCGCCACCGCAGTCGGACGCTCGGGAGCGACGGCGCCGCGCATGGCCTTGAGCCAGGCGAGCTGCCCTGCGTAGCAGCGGTCCTTTTCGACGGGGGGAGTCTCGAGGACACCGACGACGTGATCGAGGGCGGGGTCATTCACGAGCTTCCAGAAGACCCACGGGCCGAGCTCGCCGAGGCCGAGGCGCTCATGGCGATCGACCCGCGATCCGAGGGGCTTCTTGCTGTCGTTGAGGTGCATCGCCCGCAAGGATGCGAGTCCGATCTCTCGCTGCAGCTCCTGCCAGGCATGCGCAAAGCCGGGCTCGCACGACAGATCGTAGCCGGCGGCGAACGCGTGGCAGGTGTCGAGGCACACGCCGATGCGCGATCGGTTCGCCGGGGACACGGCGCCAGCGGCCATGCGAACGATCGCGCCGATCTCCTCGAACTTGACGCCGATTGCGCTCCCCTGCCCTGCGGTGTTCTCCACGAGGAGCGAGACGCTCGCTCCGCTGGTTTCCTCCAGGACCCAAGCGAGCGCGTCGGCGGCGGCCCTGACTCCGTGCTCGACACCGGCACCGAGGTGCGCGCCCGGGTGGAGCACGACGAGCTCGACGCCGAGCCTTTCGCAGCGCGTGGCCTCCTGAAGGAGCGACTCGCGCGATCGACGCAGGATCTCCTCGTCGGCGGCGCACAGGTTGATGAGGTAGCTGTCGTGGGAGAGCACGGGAGTGGAGGCGAAGGTCGAGGCCGCGCGTGCGGCGCGGAAGGCAGCCACCTGTGCGTCGGAGAGCGCGGGCTCTCGCCACTGGTTGGAGTTCTTGGTGAAGATCTGGAGCGCTTCGCAGCCGTCCTCCCGGGCAGCGGCGTAGGCCTTCTCGAGACCTCCGGCGATCGACTCATGTGCGCCGATGAGCATGCCCGTCCCTGTAGAGCGGAGCGCGCCAGGACGAAAGCCCCATCGCGCGAGCCGGGCTCACCGCATGTCGCAGACTTGCGTAAGAGGGATGCATTGCGTTCCGTTGCAGCACTTCTGGGACGCTTCGCAACAGAGCTTTCCGCAGGGCTTGGCACAGTTGCAGGCACCGGACTCGCACGTGGCGTTCGTGATGCACTTCGACCCGCAGCCGCCGCAGTTGTTGACGTCGGTCTGCGTGTACACCTCGCAGCCGTCGGACTGCAGGTTGTTGTTGCAGTTTGCGAAGAACTTGAGACACGAGCCGACGCACTTGCCGAGCACGCAGCCGCCCGAGAGCATGTTCGCGCCGCTGCACGTCACCCCGCACGCGCCGCAGCTCGACGGGTTGGTGCTGATGTTCGTCTCGCAGCCGTTGCCCCAGAACTTGTCGCAGTCGGCGAAGCCGGAGTCGCAGCTCGCAAGCACGCAGCTTGCGCTGCTGCACCCCGGGGCGGCGTTGGGGTACGAGCACACCCGATCGCACTCGCCGCAGTTGAGCACGTCGGAATCCAGGACCGCCTCGCACCCGTTCTTGTTGTCACCGTCGCAGTTGCCACGGTACTTGTCGCACATGAAGCCGCACAGGCCGTAGGTGCAGGTCGCGGTGGATCCGAGAGGCTCGACACAGACCTTGCCGCACCCTCCGCAGTTGGACGGCGAAGTCTGGAGCGACGCTTCGCAGCCGTTGGAATGCTGACCGTCGCAGTTTCCGAATCCCGGCTTGCAGCTCGCCACCCGACAAGACGAGCTCACGCACGCGGGAGACGCGTTCGTCAGGGTGCAGAGGTTGCCGCACGCCCCGCAGTTGGCAAGGCTCGACGTCACGTCCGTCTCACACCCGTTCTTGTCGTCGCCGTCGCAGTTCCCCAACCCGCTGCCGCACGGGCTGATGGAACAGAGACCGTTCTTGCAGACTGGAACCCCACCGGTTCCGAGGCACTCGAGATCGCATCCACCGCAGTGCAGCGGGTTGGTCTGCGTGTTGATCTCGCATCCGTCCGACGGGTCGGCGTTGCAGTCGGCGTAGCCGGGATCGCAATCCCCCATCACGCAAATCCCCTGCTCGCACTTTGCCCCGGCGTGTCCGAAGGAGCAGATCTTGCCGCATGCACCGCAGTTCGCAGGGTCCGACGCGACCACCGCCTCGCACCCGTCGTTCGCCACGCCGTTGCAGTCCACGAACCCCTGCTCGCAGGACTGCAGCACGCACCCCGACTCCCCACTGCAGGTCGTGATCGCGTTGGGCAGAGAGCAGGTGCATCCGCACTGCAGGGGTAGCCCTCCCCCGCCGCAGGTCTCGGGAGCGGCACACTCCCCGCAATCCAACACCCCTTCACAGCCGTCCGAGACTACCCCGCAACTGGCACCAAGCTGCGTGCACTGACGCGGGAAGCACTCTGCCGTACCACACTGGTTCGGCCCGTTGCCTCCGCACGTCTGCCCCGTCGGGCAGCTTCCACACGACACCGTCCCACCACATCCGTCGAGCGCGGTCCCGCAGTTGGCGCCGAGCTGCACACAGCCCATCGGAAGACACCCGCCATCCACCGCCGGAACGTCGGAGTCCTCCTGCGCATCCGGCTCCGCCTCCGGCCCTGTCTCCAAGACGTCGTCGCTCGTCGCCTCCACGGCCGCGTCTTCCACCACCGCGGGCTCCTCGGAGACATCCGCCGACGCATCGACGGGGCTTCCGGCTGCGCCGCCGCTCGCTGCATTGTCCGAGCTCTCGGAGTTGCTGCAGCCGGCAGCAGAGAGCAGTCCCCCGAGGACGACCACCTGCAAGAAGCCGAGCGAGACATGTCGAAGCATGGTGGTTTCACGATACGCTCTCGGCGGCTACCCGGCAACGCCAGCCACCGGTGCAGCGCGCTTCGTATCTCCAAGGGGTTGCGCCCGACCGGGATGCCGTCCTAGGAGTGCCAGACGGAGGAGCCCGATGGACACGCGAGGATTCGAGTTCGACACGGAGCTGGAGCAGGCGCCCATTTCCCGCGCCAAGCTCCCCGACTGCTGTGCCGTGGTGATCTTCGGCGCCACCGGCGACTTGTCGAAACGCAAGCTCGTGCCGGCCTTGTACAACCTCGCGCTCGACGGCGCCCTTCCGCGAAGGTTCGCGGTGCTCGGGGTGAGCCGGACCGTGCTTCCTGCGGACGGTTTCCGCGCGGAGCTGCGCGCGAGCACGGAGCGGTTCTCGCGGACTCGCCCCCTGGACGACAAGGTCTGGGAGGCTTTCGCCCGCCGGATCGAGACCTGCCCCGGAAGCCTCGACGACCTCGCGAGCTTCGAGCGCGTCCGGGAGACCCTCGAGAAGGTGGATCGGGACCACGGGACCTGCGGCAACCGTCTGTACTACTTCGCCACACCGCCGAAGCACTTTGCGCAGACGCTGGGCAATCTGCGCGACGCGGGCCTGCTGGCCGATCCCCGCGCGGCGGAGCGCTGGACCCGGGTGATCATCGAGAAGCCTTTCGGACGGGACCTGGCTTCCGCTCGCGAGCTCAACCGGATCGCCACGGACATCCTCGACGAGAGCCAGATCTACCGGATCGATCACTACCTTGGGAAGGAGACGGTGCAGAACATTCTGGTGTTCCGCTTCGGCAACGCGATCTTCGAGCAGATGTGGAATCGCCGTTCCGTCGATCACGTGCAGATCACGGCCGCCGAAGAGATCGGGATCGAGCGCCGCGGGAAGTTCTACGACGAGACCGGCGTGATGCGGGACTTCGTGCAGAACCACCTGCTGCAGGTGCTGGCCCTCTGCGCGATGGAGCAGCCCGTCTCGTTCCGCGCCGACGACATCCGCGACGAGAAGGCCAAGGTGCTGCGCTCCCTGCGTCCCATCGCCGAATCCGACGTCGTCTCCCACGTGGTCCGCGGGCAGTACCAGGGCTACCGCTCCGAAGACGGGGTCTCCCCTGATTCGATCACGCCCACGTTCGTGGCGATGAAAGCCTTCGTCGACAACTGGCGCTGGCAAGGCGTCCCGTTCTACATCCGCGCGGGCAAGAGCCTGCACAAACGCATCACCGAGGTGTCGTTCCACTTCCACCCCGTCCCCTTCTGCCTGTTCGGCCGTGACGAAGTCTGCCAGTTGCTGCAGCCCAACGTCCTGACGCTGCGCATTCAGCCCGACGAAGGCATCTTCCTGCGGTTCAACACCAAGGTGCCCGGAGACGATCTGTCCGTGTCTGCCGTTCGCATGGACTTCAACTACGCCCGGGCCTTCGAACGGCCCGCTCAGGACGCCTACGAGCGGTTGCTGCTCGACTGCATGCGCGGTGACGCAACCCTCTTCTCCCGCAAGGACAGCGTGGAGCTCGCCTGGAGCTTCGTCGATCCCATCCTCGAAACCTGGGAGCGAAGCGCCTCGGATATCGCCGGCCCCCTCGCCGTCTACGAGCCCGGCTCCCAGGGCCCGGTGGAAGCCGACCGGTTCATCGGCGTCGACGGTCGGCGCTGGGATCCGATCCGATGACCGACGTACGCGTCTCCGATGACGCTGCGAAAGCCGCAGTCGCCGCGGCCGCGTGGCTCGAGGCTCTCGTCGTCGACACCCTTCGCTCGTCGAACTCCTGCTCCATTGCCCTCTCCGGCGGCTCGTCCCCGGCCGCCATGCACACCGCGCTCTCCCGCTCCCAAAACATCGACTGGACCCGTGTCATGCTCTTCTTCGGAGACGAGCGATGCGTGCCGCCCGATCACCCTGGGAGCAACTACCGCATGGCCCGCGAGACCTTGATAGCGCCGGCGAGGATCCCCGATGGGAACGTCTTCCGCATGGAGGCGGAGGCGCAAGATCGCGAACGGGCGGCTCTGCTCTACGAATCGCTTCTTCCGTCGGCGCTCGACGTGATCGTGCTCGGCGTCGGTGCCGACGGGCACACCGCCTCCCTGTTTCCAGACGCAGAGGCGGTGCGCGAAGCGGCCCGCGGAGTCGTGGTGGCGAGCGGCCCGGAGCCCTATCCCGCACGGCTGACCATCACTCCGATCGTCATCTCCGCCGCCCGCGACCTGCTCGTGCTCGCACCGGGCTCCAACAAGGCCGAGGCGATCCGACGAGCTCTCGACCCGTCCACGGACACCAGGTCCACTCCGGCCGCGCTCGCACGTCGCGGCACCTGGTTCCTCGACCGCCCCGCGGCGGCCCTGATCGGCCTTCCTTGACGGAGGCGTCCCGATCGGGGTGGCTTCGCCGCGCCAGACGCACTATCGCGTCCGGTTGACACACGGTGCCCCCGGCACGAGTGAGGAGACATTCATGGCCGACGTTCGCGATCCCCTCGACGTACTCTGCATCAACACCATCCGCGCGCTCGCGATCGACACGATCCAGAAGCCCAAGTCCGGACATCCGGGGTTGCCGCTCGGCGCCGCCCCCATGGCGTACGTGGTCTGGCAGCGACACCTTCGCCACGATCCCTCCGAGCCTCGGTGGCCCGACCGCGATCGCTTCGTGCTGTCCGCCGGCCATGGCAGCTCGCTGCTCTACGGGCTGCTCCACCTCACGGGCTACGACCTCTCGATGGACGATCTGAAGTCCTTCCGTCAGTGGAACAGCCGAACCCCCGGTCACCCCGAGTTCGGTCAGACCGCAGGCGTCGAAGCCACCACCGGTCCCCTCGGACAAGGCTGCGCCAACGCCGTCGGCATGGCCATGGCCGAACGCTCTCTCGCCCACCGTTTCAACAGGCCCGGGCACGACATCGTCGATCACTTCACTTTCGCCCTGCTCGGCGACGGCGACATGATGGAAGGGATCTCGTCCGAAGCGGCTTCGCTCGCCGGCCACCTCGGCCTGGGCAAGCTGGTCTACCTCTACGACTCCAACGACATCTCGCTCGACGGCCCGACGTCGCTCGCCTTCACCGAGGACGTCTCGCGCCGCTTCGAGGCGTTCGGGTGGCAGGTGCTGCGCGTCGAGAAGGGCGACACCGACGTCGAAGGGATCGACGCGGCGATCGCGCAGGCGAAAGCTGATCTGACGCGTCCCACGCTCATCGTCGTGAGGACGACGATCGGCTTTGGCTCCCCGAACAAGCAGGGCAAGTCGGCATGCCATGGAAGCCCCCTCGGTCCCGACGAGATCGCGCTGGTGAAGAAGGGCTTCGGGCTCGATCCCTCGCTTTCGTTCCACGTCTCCGACGAAGCGCGCGGGCACTTCGCCGCGGGCGTCGCCCGTGCTCGCTCCGCCCACGCGGCCTGGGACGCGCGCATGAAAGCCTACGCTGCGGAGTATCCCGAGCTTGCCCGCGAGTTCCGCAGCGCCATGAACGGCGAGCTCCCCGCCGGCTGGGACCGTGACGTCCCGGTGTTCGCTCCCGGAGACGGTGAGGCCACCCGCCAGTCGGGGGGCAAGGTGCTCAACGCGATCGCCAAGGGGCTTCCCACGCTCCTCGGCGGCGACGCGGATCTGTCGGCGTCCACCCAGACCGCCGTGAAGGACGGCGGGAACTTCGACGGACGCACGGGAGCCGGAAGGAACATCCGCTTCGGAGTGCGGGAGCACGCGATGGCCGCCATCGCCAACGGCCTGGCGTATCACGGAGGCATTCGCCCCTACGTGTCCACGTTCTTCTGCTTCGCCGACTACATGAGACCGTCGATCCGCCTCGCCGCCCTCAGCCACCTGCCGACGCTGTACGTCTTCACGCACGACTCGGTCGCAGTCGGAGAGGACGGTCCGACCCACGAGCCCGTCGAGCACCTGATGTCGCTGCGGTGCATGCCGGGATTGCGCGTGATCCGTCCCTGCGACGCCAACGAAACCGCCGCGGCCTGGCGTTATGCCATCGAGCAGACCAACCACCCGGTGGCCCTCGTGCTCACGCGTCAGAAAGTTCCCACCTTCGATCGCGCGAAGTACGGCCCGGCTTCCGGCGTCACGCGCGGCGCCTACGTGCTCGCCGAGGCGAGCAGCTCTCCGAAGGCCATCATCATTGCCACGGGCTCCGAAGTCCAGCTTGCGATCGGCGCGCGGGAGCAGCTCGAGAAGGACGGCATCCCGACGCGCGTCGTGTCGATGCCGTGCTGGGAGGAGTTCACGGCACAGCCTGCGGAGTACAGAGACGCGGTCCTGCCCCCCGGAGTCCGAGCCCGCGTGTCCGTCGAGGCCGGGGTCACCTTCGGCTGGCGAACCTGGATCGGAGACGCCGGAGTGGCCGTCGGCATCGATCGCTTCGGAGCCTCCGCCCCCGAGGATGTCCTCATGGCCCAGTTCGGCATGACCGTCGCTCGCGTCGTCGAGGCGGTCCACGCATCCCTGCACTCCACCGCATCCTGAATTCACCCTCGGAAGTCCCCATCATGACCGACCATGATCTCTGCCAGTTCGGTGTCGCAGGACTCGGCGTCATGGGCGCCGCGCTCGCGCTCAACGTCTCCGACCACGGCTTCCGCGTCGCGGTGTGGAACCAGTCCCACCAACGTACGTCCCGGCTCCTGCAGTCCCATCCCCAGAACCCGCTCGTCGGCTCCGAGACGCTCGAGCAGTTCGTGGCTTCGCTCCAGCGTCCCCGCAGCATCCTGCTCATGATCAAGGCCGGCGAGCCCGTCGACGAGATGCTCGATCGGCTGCAGCCGCTGCTGTCCCCTGGCGACATCGTGATCGACGGCGGCAACAGCTGGTACAAGGACACGCAGCGACGCGAGCAGCGCATGCGTGCCGCAGGGATGGAGTTCGTGGGCTGCGGAGTCTCCGGCGGCGAGAAGGGCGCTCGCCTCGGCCCCTCGATCATGCCCGGGGGCTCCGCCTCCGCATGGGCCCGCCTTCGCCCTGTCCTCGAATCCATCGCCGCACGCAGCGATTCCGGCTCGTGCGTCGCCCACGTGGGTCCCGATGGCGCCGGGCACTTCGTCAAGATGGTCCACAACGGCATCGAGTACGGCGACATGCAGATCCTCGCCGAGGCCTACGACCTGATGCGCAAGGTCGGCGGGCTCGACGCCCCGACGATCTCCGCGGTGTTCGAGCGCTGGAACGCGGGTGTGCTGGAGTCGTTCCTCGTGGAGCTCGCCGCGGTCGTGCTGCGCCATGCCGACCAGGACTCAGGTCGCCCGCTCGTGGACGCGATCGTCGACGCCGCCGGACAGAAAGGGACCGGGCGCTGGACTGCCCAGACCGCCCTGGAGCTCGGGGTCCCGATCCCGACAATCACGGCAGCGACCGAGGCGCGCGGCATTTCCGCCCGGCGATCCGAGCGGCTGCGCGCGAGCGCGATCCTGCCTGGTCCGACGCCGGGCCTGTCAGGCTCCGAGCGTGACGCCCTGTTGCAGGATCTCGAGTCTGCCGTGGTCGCCTCGCGCCTCTGCTCCTACGCGCAGGGGATGGCGTTGATCCGCGCCGGCTCGGATGAGAACGGTTGGGGCATCTCCCTTGCCGAGGTGGCTCGCATCTGGACCGGCGGGTGCATCATCCGCGCACGCTTGCTGCAGCCCATTCGAGCCGCTTTCGAGCAGGATCCCTCCCTGCCGAACCTGCTGCTCGCACCAGAGCTCACCGCCCTCGTGCGCGCCGGCCACGAAGCCTGGCGACGAACCGTCGCACGTGCCGTCTCCGCCGGCGTTCCCACCCCCGCAATGTCCGCCAGCCTCGCGTGGTACGACGCCACGCGCAGCGCAAGTCTCCCGCAGAACCTCGTCCAGGCGCAGCGCGATGCGTTTGGCGCACACACCTACGAGCGCATCGACAGGCCCGATCTCGGCTTCGTTCACACTGAGTGGCTGGACAAGTAGCGGCACCCCCGCGGCCGGGAGCTACTTCTTGCAGTCCGGATCCGCCTTGAGCGACTCGAGCATCGACTTGCAGCTCATTTCCACGGCCATCGGATTGAGATTCTTCGCGAAGTTCTCCTTCGAGACCTGCGCCGTCTTCCGGTACGCCTCGGCCTTGACGGGCGGCGCTTTCGCCGCGCACTGCTCGACCGCGGCGAAGTAGTCCTTGCAGGACTGGCTCTCCATTCCACCCTTTGAGCACCCACAGAGGCCCATCAGCCCGAACACCCCGATCGCGACGACAACGGTTCGCATGGTCTTCCTTCCCTCTTGCTGGTGAAGAGTCCGTGAGTCTACTGCATCCCCCTGCCTCGCTCCAAGACAACCGCGACTGCACTTCCCTGCCCTGCCAACGCTCTGTATCCTGCCGGCATGAAGCGGTTCATCGCCCTCGTCACAGTCCCGGCCTTCGCGTGGCTCATGGCATGCTCCGATGAATCGTCGTCGCCAGGCGACTGGCAACCCGGAGGCAGCTCCGGACAAGGGGGCGAAGACGTGATCGACGCCGCAAACGGTGGCGCCGCCGGTGGAGCAGGGGGCGACGCGTCGCAGGGCGGCTCTGCGCAGGGAGGATCGGATTCGTCCGGCGGAGCTTCGCAAGGCGGTGCGGCGGGCTCCACCCCCTCCGTCCCCCTCTGCCAGACCGGTTGCTCCTCCCCTTCCGACTGCACCACCGCTGGCTCCTATCCCGCCTCCGAATGGGAGTGCGCGCAGGGGCTCTGCAAGTACCTGGGATGCACCAGCGACACCGTGTGCGCCCAGGT
The DNA here is from genome assembly GCA_022703255.1 of Myxococcota bacterium. Lineage (GTDB taxonomy): Bacteria > Myxococcota_A > Polyangia > Polyangiales > Polyangiaceae > JACRCQ01. Next base: position 18,645 of record JAKLDZ010000015.1, read on the forward strand.
CTTCAGCAACCCCAGCTACGTCTGCAGACCCTCCCCCTTCGGCTACGTCGACACGTGTCAGCTCTCCTGCTCCAGCCCCTCGGATTGCGCCACCGATCAGGGTGCCTTCTCGTCCGACAACTGGGTGTGCAACGCGGGACGCTGCGTCTACCAGGGGTGCTCGACCGACGCCGAATGCAAGACCACGATGGCCGGAATGGACTACCGCTGCCGCCCGATGGACCTGCTCGGCTACGACGCCTGCATGCAGGGATGCTCGGTCCCCGCGGACTGCGCCATCCCGAACTCCCCAGCCTACGCCGAGAGCACCTGGGGCTGCGAACAGGGGGCGTGCGTCTACCTCGGCTGCCCCAGCGACGAAGCCTGCAAGCAATCCCTTTACGGACAGCAATACGTCTGCAAGTAGAGACCGTACCGCGTGTGGACCATCACCGACAGAGCAGAGCACGTGCGCACGATGGTGCTCTTGCGTTCGGTTCTCCTCACGGCCGCGGCCGTCGCCCTCCTCGGCTTCGGAACCTTCTGGATCGTGATCGGAACCATTGCCATCTTCGTGGGTGACGAGTCCGACGTCCGCTACGGTGGACTGGTCATGGTCCTCGGAGGGGCCCTCCCGGCCCTCGCAGGCGCTATCGCGCTCTACTTCGGAGTCCGGGGGTTCATCGCCCGGTCCCGCTGGAAGTCGCTCTTCACTGCGCTGCGTGCCAATCCTTCCCTCGGTATCCAAGACATCGCCACCGCGTTCGGCATTCCTGTCCCCCAAGCCGAGAGAATGGTCGGCGGTGCCATGCGCGTCGGCATCCTCGCCATGGCCTCCGATCCCCCCGTCCACTCCATCCCCCCGCTTCCTCACCCGGCCGTCTCCCTCCAACCCGGCTCCCAGTCCTTCACGCTCCCCTCCGCACTCTCACCCCACGCTGCTTCCGCTCGCCCTCCATCGATCGAGCTCCCCTCGCAGCTCCAGACCCCCATCGGCGTTCAGAATCCCTCGCAGCTCGTCGGTCGACTCCTTCGCGGCACCTACCAGGTCGAAACCATGCTCGGCGCAGGCGGCATGGGCGCCGTGTTCAGGGCCCGCCACGTCCGCACTGGACGACGATACGCGCTCAAGGTCCTGCTGGGCGACGCAACCGTAGAGTCGTTCAAACGCTTCGAGCGCGAGGCCACGGCCGCCAGCTCCCTCGGCCACCCCGGCATCATCGCCGTGCACGACTTCGACCGTTCCGAGGAGGGACTCCCCTTCCTCGTCATGGACCTGCTCGAAGGAGAGACTCTGGCCCAACGCCTCGAGCGTCGACGACAGCTCCTCTGGTCCGATGTGCGACGAATCGCGCTCGAAGCAGGGGATGCCCTCGCTGTCGCCCATGAGGCCGGACTCCTCCATCGAGACATCAAGCCAGGAAACCTCTTCCTCGCCTCGACCTCGGGAAAGGCCGAACGCGTCGTGCTGCTCGACTTCGGCCTCGTCAAACCACTCGATCCCCGCGCCTCCAGAGTCACCGCCTCCGGCGCCGCCCTCGGAACACCCCTGTACATGGCTCCCGAGCAGGCGCTCGGCGAGAGCCTCGACGTCCGCACCGACGTCTACGGCCTGGGTGCGGTCGTATTCGAAATGGTCACCGGAGCCCCCCCCTTCCTGGACAGCTCCGCGGCCGCCGTCTACGCACGACTGCTGTCGCAAAATGCTCCCCCGCCCAGCTCCATCGCTCCCCGCGCTTGCCCCGCCGGACTCGACGACGTCCTCGGCCGCGCGCTCGCCAAGAGCCCAGCAGCCCGGTACCTGTCGGTGCGCGCCTTCCTCGTGGACCTCGCACAACTGCGTCCCCCAACCGCAGGCTCCACCGTGCTCGTCTGACCCTACTCCCTCACGAACCTCAGCAGCGCTCTCATCAACACCGGCAACGACCCCGCGTCCACCAGCTCCACCGGGAACCCCACGAGCGCGGACCTGCCCCGAATCCCCACCGCTGCCGGTTGCCCGTTGGCGTACTGCAGCAGAATCTCCGCTCCGTTGAGCGGAAGCAGTGAGTCCGGATGATCCTCCCCGTAGGGACGCCCCTCGCCCACGAACACGAACGGCCCCAGGCCATCGAGCCGCCCGACTCCGCTCGCCTGCCCCGACGTTGCGTTGTCCTCGCGAAGCGCCGCGCCGAATGCACTCCGGATGAACACCGATCCGTTCCCGACTCCGTCGAGATCGTAGGCCACCTCACTGCCACTCAGAACCAATCGGCCCCCGCTCTTCAAGTACGCAGTCAGCAGCGCCTGCTCCTCTTCCGACACCGACAGGTCGTCCGATGACTCGTCGCCAAGCAACCAGACCACCACGGGGTACTCCGCCAGGCTCACTCCATCCTCGCCCAGCGCGCGATGCGACGCCGTCTGACACCCTCCGGAGGCCTCCCCCACCCAGGCCGCGAAGTCGTGCCTCAACCCGCCGAACGACCCTCCAAGCACCCGGTCGAATCCGTCCACCACGAGCACCGTTGCATCGGTGTCCATCCGCCCGGCGTCCGACGGAATCACCTCCGAGGAGCTCAACCCTGCCACGAGCGGGACCACCCGAACCCGCGCCCCTCCCGTGAACGCGAAGGTCGCCGATTCCTCCTCCGCCCCGACCTTCGCCCGCTGCTCCCACGTCTCCCCGTCGCCGGAGACCTCCACCATGAACCCCTCGAGCAACGTGTCCCGTGGCGACAACCAGGAGACCTTCGCCGTGCCCCCACGGGCCGTCGCCTGCCGCAGCTCGATGCGCGGTCCGCGTCGGTGGTGCTGCAACCCGAAGCGCAGCGCCTCGCCGTAGATCCCATCGAGCCGCGTGGTTCGCTCGTGCGACGTGTTCGCGTATCCCATCACCGCGGGAGCATCGCGCAATGACCGCCGATCCGTGGAAGAGGCAAAAGGCACCTTCAACCCCGCAAGCCTCTTGCCCATCTCGGCATGGGTCGTCTCCGTCGCTGCCCCCGGCGCGTAGGTCGATACCAGTCGCCCTCCGGACCGCACGTACTGCTCGTACGTGTCCAGCTGCCCGTACATCGAGTCGAACAGCGCCGCCTCCCTCACCGCCGGCGCGGGGTTCGACAGATTCGATGCCACGGCAAGGTACCCCCCCGAATGCGACGTCAGCACCACATCACCGAGTACAGGCTGTCGTATCCGACCGTCCCGATACCCGACCGATAGCACGTCCCGAACGAGCGCCTCCAGCCCCCCAACCTGCATCAGCTTCCCGAAGTCTCCGCTCTGTGCGTTCACCGGCCCCTGCGGAACCACCAGGATCGCATTCGCTCCGCTCGCGTACAGGTGCTCCTGATAGTGGTGCTCCCCCAGCGTAGCTCCCACCGTCGTCGTCCATCCGTGGAAGTGGACCACGACGTCGTGTGTCCCCATGTCGCGGTATCCCTCCGGCACGAACACTCGCACCGACGCGTCGCTCCATGGGGTCCCCGCCTGCGGAAACGGAGCCGATGGCAGCGCGATCGTCGTCGCGTCGCCGCACGACACGCCACCTGCCCCCTCCACGGCCTCCCACGACGCTGGGCCGATCGAGGGGTCTCCGGCCACCGCCCAGACCTTCGACTCGGCTGCCCCGTCGGGGAACGTCGCGGAGACCACCGCGCCCGCGATCTCCGGCTCCGCGGACCCGTCGTAGACCAGCTCCACCTCCACCCTCTCCCCAGCAGCGACTTCCTCCGGCGTGCCCCCTCCGAAGTGCAGCCTCGGGTGTCCTCGCAACCGCCACTCGATGCCCGCGGCTCTTCCCGGACCGGGATTCGAAACGACTACCGTCGTGGTCGCTCCTCCCCCCCCGGCAACGACGTGTGGAATCGAGATCACGTCGGGAAGCACCACGGACCCGTGGGACGCCGGATCGGCCCGCGACATCTCGCGCGCCGCCTCCCTCGCAGCCCCCGCGACGATCACGGGGCTCGAGGGAGCTCCGTCGGACTCCGCTGCGCACCCCGAACCGGCCCCGTCTGCGCACCCGACGGCTGCAGCGACGACAATCGCGACCGTCGCACCGACACCGACGCGCTCAGTGACCGCCATTCCGACGCTTCCGCTTCGGCTTGGTCGTTGGGGACGGCGCCTTCCCGCCTCTGGGGTCGGGGCTGGAGGCAGTCATCGGAGTGTTGGCACGCAACCACGCGATGGCATCGCGGAACTCGGTAGTCGTGATCGTGTGGCCCACCTTGGGCACCGACACCTCACGGTGCTTCCAACGTGCAGCCCGCAACGCCGCCGCAAGCTTCCTCGCGTCCTTCACCGCCGCCTTGTCCTTCAGACCATAGCCGATGAAAATCGGCGCCCGCGGCTCCACCGCCGCAATCATCCCTTTGGAGTAGGGAGCTGCTCCCCCCGCAAATACCGCATACCCGTCCGCCGCACGCTTCCCCCGCAAGGCCAGCGACGACGCATAGTAGGCGCCGCTCGAGAACCCGATCACAAACACGCGGTCGAACTTCTTGCCGGACCGCGCCTCCAGCGTCGTCCGCGCCTCCCCCCAGGACTGCAGGACCGCCGCCTCCGTCTGCTGCTGCGACAGCGCCGCGTTCGGCCACGCATACGCTTCGTCCTTCCCCTCGCTCGCCGCGCGCCTCACCCCCCGCGGCGCGATCAGCCCGAATCCGTATTGCTTCGCATAGCGAACCATTCCGCGGATCGTCGCCAACTGCCACCCACTCCCCACATTCGTCACCCCGTGGAGGAACACCACCAGCGTACGATCGCCCTCCGGCAACTCCTCCGGCACGTACGCGCAAATCGGTCCGGCAAGCGTCTCCGCCTCCTGCGGGCACCACGGATCCGGATCCTCCGCAGCCACGTTTCCCGGAGGATCGTGCCCCTCGCCGGCGGAGGACGAGGCCGCTGCAGAAGCCACGGCAGAAGGCGGAGGGGAAGGCGCGGGAGCGGAGACCGACGCGGCGGACGGGCCAGCGGGAGCCACGGCGGGAGGCGCCGGGGAGAGCGATGCCGGATGCACTCCGGCGGCAGGCGGCGAAACCGGTCCGGGGGGGGCGCCGCAGGACCACGCCAGCGTTGCGCCGATGAGCAGCGGGAGGAAGCTCTTCACGACAACGCGCCAGCCTTACCACAGGCGCCGCAGGAGCGCACACTTCGCGCCATCCCTCCCCTACTTGGGGTGAGTCGCCAGCCGCCCGGGAAGCGCACGAATCCCTCGCAAGGTCGCCAGCAAGTCGCGCTTCTCCTCCTCGCTCGCGGCATCCGACACGAAGGCGTACGTGTTGAACGTGAGGCCCTCTTTGACCTCCACCTTCATCCACAGCAGCGTTGCCGGTCCAGCCGGCATCCCCGTCGGATTCGCTGCGGCCTCCGGATCCACCCCGAAACACCCGAACCACATCAGGATGTGAAAGGGATACGGCCGAGCATCCGCCATGTCGAAGCGCGTCGACCGGAGCGTCGCCGGGATCTCGTCAATACCGAGCTTCACCGCCACCGGCGACGAATACCCCTTCTGCTCGGCCTCATCGCGGCGAATCAGCTCCGCCCAATCCGAACCTCCGCGATCGACGGCGACACATACGTGCCGATTGGCAGGATGCGCCCAGGCGATCCGCCCTCCCCCCATCGCCTGCGCCTGGCCATTCGTTCGCCACCCGAGCGGAACTTGCACGCAGTGCTTCGTCTCCGTGAAGCAGCTCGCCAACCCGAACTTCACCCCGTCCCCTGTCGCTGCACCCTCCAGCTTCGGTACCCATGACTCCGGAGGCGATGGGGCAAACCGCGCCACGGCCGATGGGGCCGTCGGCTTCGCCGCCACCACGCTCACCGCCCCGGAAGCACTGCCCGCCGCGGATGCGTCACCGCCAGTCGCAGGGGTGGACTTGCATCCCGCCCAGGCGCACGCAAGGACACCGGCCCACGCGCCGATCGCCGACGTTCGGATCAACATTGGAGCAAGGATACACGATGCGCTCGCGTCGGCCCAGAACCCGGGAAGCCTCGAGGCTTCCGGCCGGAACACACCCGCGGGCCGGCTCCTCTTCATCCGGACCTCGACCCGCCGACACTCCCTTGCTCCGCCCGTCGCACCATGGACCGCGCAGGTCCCGCCCTGCCCCCGTGCAGCCGACCTGCGCAGGCGGCGATCAGTAGATGGGCGGACGGCAGTAGCTCTCCACGACCACCTTGTTGATCGTGTCGGTGAGCGAAAGCGATCCAGCCTTCACCTTCTCGACGTCGAAGTTCTCTCCGTCGGTGGCCTGCGGGATCGGCGGTGTGCCGTTGTAGGGTTGGCTCCAGCCCCACGGCATCGCCTCCCACGGCAGCCTGCGCGGCGTTCCACAGTACAACGCAGGCATCGCCGGAGGCTTGAGGCGCGTGAACGAGAAGACCCTCACTCGACTCGCCTTCAACGCCTCGATCGTCTCCGTCAGCGTCCACGCCGCCGGGTAGTCTCCCTCCTTCGGAAAGTTCGTCAGATCCCAGTCGCCGTCGCCATCCCGATCCCCGTAGTTGTCCGGTCGCTCCAGAAACGTGTCGTCCGTGACCACGATCACCACCCGCGTCGCCGTCGCTCGCCACGGGAAGTCCTTCGCAGCCGCGTAGACCGCGTCCAACGAGTTCTCCTCGCACACCGGGTTCTGCGTGTCCGGACCGCTCGGTCCGTCGCCCGGATTCCGGTTGTGATCGGTGTACACGCTCTTGTAGTGCTGGAAGGCCTTCTGCAGAGTCGACGCTTCCGTGTGGACCTTTCCCCCCTCCAACACCCCGCTCGCGTCGAGCGCGTGGTTGTCCACGAACGCGATGAGCCCGAAGTGCGACTCCGGCGACAGCTCGTTGGCCGCCGTCACCACCTTCCCGATCTCCGACGTCAGCTTGTCCAGTACGAAGCCCATCGAGCTGGAGACGTCGAGCACGAACACCACGTCCACCGAGTCCGTGCACACCTCCGAGTCCCCGCCAGAGGCGGCATCCACCGAAATCATCGCGTCGGCGACCGGTGCCTGCGCATCCTGAACCACCTCCGCATCGGGCTCCGGCGTCGCTCCAGGCGTGAAGTCCTCCGCGTTGCTCGCGGAACACGCTGCGAGACAGCCGGAGACAAGGGTCGTGACGAGGACGTGCAGTGCGCGCATGCATCGATCTAAGCGCGCGTCGCGCTCGGCCGCAACCCCTGCGCGATCCGGGTAGCCCCTGCCCGCGCCAGCAGCGGCGCCCACCCGGTCTCCCCTGCGCGGTACCTACAGGCAGCTCCCGTCGCAGAACGTCTTGCCCGGACAATCATAGATGTACCTGCAGGTGACATCGCACCAAGAATATCCAGGCAAGAGCCCGCATCCGGGCGGTGCACCGTACGTCGTGCACGGGTCGGAATCCGGGCCTGTGCAGTTCACGACACTCGCTTTCGACTGTCCCTCCGCGTTGCACCAGACGTCCTCGAACTGCGAATAACCCTTCACCGGTTCCTTCAGCATCTCACAGGTCTTCGTGCACGAGGCCCCCACGGCGCCCACGCAGCATCCGTTGTTCATGCAGACCCACCCGGTCCCGCACGAGCCGCAATCGACGGTTCCTCCACACCCGTCGGCCACGACGCCACACTCCGCTGCGTAGCAGTTCGAGGAGGGCTCACATCCGCACTTGTTCGGCTTCCCCCCTCCTCCGCACGACTCGCTTCCCTCGCACGTTCCACACGACAGGATCTTCGAGCAACCATCGGAAACGGTTCCGCAATCGAATCCCGCCGAGGCGCACGTGATGGGTGTGCACGGGGTGCTGCCGCAACGATTCGGCCCGTTGGCCCCGCAATACTCCCCCGCGGCACACGTCCCGCAATCCACTACCCCCCCGCAACCGTCCGGCATCTGACCGCAGTCGGCGCCGCTCGACGCGCACGTCGCCACCTCGCACCCGGAGCCGTCCACTGCCGCCTCCGCTCCGCTTTCACCTGCCCCCGCGTCTGCCTCGTTCACCGGCGCTGTCGCGGCTTCGTTCCTTCCACCCGAGGAGCACCCGATGGACCACAACGCAATGAGGACAGGGCACCATCGCGACATCACCGAAGATCATCGCACAGGTCCATCTGCCCGGCCAGATCCGCGCCGCCTCCCGTTGTCCCCTGTCGCTCCCGCAGTCCCCTCCGCTGGCTCTCCTCCACAGAGACCCCTCGACTCGACCCCTCCCACGCCAGCTCAGAGCTCATCGGGATGCGCGATGCGCCCGAGAACCGCGCTGGCAGCCACGACGTACGGGCTCGCGAGGTAGACCTGGCCCGGGCCACTCCGGCCCGGGTAGTTGCGATTGACCGAGCTGATCGTCACCTGCCCCGCGTGCGTCGACACCCCCGGGCCAGCGCGGATGCACGCCCCGCACGACGGTGCCACGAGGGTGACCCCTGCGCGACGGAACAGCTCCACGTAGCCCATGTCCTCGGCATAGCGTCGGATGAGCTGCGAGCCGAACTGGATGTACATCGCGACGCCGGCCTTCACCCCCTGCCCCTTCGCGAGCGCGCGGCCGAGCACCTCCGCGTACATGTCCATGTCCGCCCGCTTCCCCCCCGTGCACGACCCTCCGTAGGCAATGTCCACGCGCACAGCGTCGCCGACGATCTCCCGCAGAGGCACCCCGTTGCGGGGATCTCCGGGAGTCGCGATCATCGGCTCGATCGCCGCGAGGTCAATCACGATCCGTTCGCAATACGACGCATCTTCGTCCGCGCGAACGACACTTCGGACGAGCTCCGCTGGATCCAACCCTCGAAGCTCCGATAGCGCGGACAAGACGAGGTCGTCGGCCTCCATGATCCCCGTGAAGGCCCCCGCTTCCACCGACATGTTCGCCAGCGTCGCACGCTCGTCGAGCCCCAGCCCCCGAAGCCCCTCGCCGCAGAACTCGATCGCCTTGCCAATGGCACCCCCTCGACGGAACGGCTCCATCGCCAGCAGCGCGAGCATCAGATCCTTCGCGGATCGCCCCGGCAACAGCCGGCCCACCAGCTCAACCCGCATCGACTCGGGGACCTTCACGCGAACATCGGCCGTGAACCAGGCGTTCGCCATGTCGGTCGAGCCCACGCCGAACGCCAGACAGCCCAGCGCCCCGGCCATGCAAGTGTGGGAATCCGTCCCGATCACGAGCTGCCCCGGCAGCGCCACGCTCTCGATGATCTTGTTGTGGCAGATCGCTTCCGCACCATCGTCCTGCCCGCACTCCGACCCCTCTCCCCACAACGTCAGCCCGTGCCTCTTCGCGAACCGCTCCTGCACGACCGCCAGAGAACGCGCCTGCTCGTGCAGCCCCAGCCGCACGTGCGCCTCGGGCATGACCTGATCCAGCAGCGCCAGGTGATCCCGGAACAGGTAGACCGACTCGGGCCCCACGACCTGGACCTGTCCCAGCCCCTGACGCATCAACGCCTCGGACATCGCGGTCACGTACTCGTGCGAGAAGCGGACATCGCATCGGGCGAAGAGCGCGTCCCCGGGCGCCACGGCAGGCACGCCGACGCTCCGACCTCCATCGTGCACGATCGCGTGGGAAGCCAGGATCTTCTCGCTCAGAGTCATCGGCCGCGGCCGGGTGACGATCGGCGGCGGAGTGACCGTGCCCGTCAACCGGGCCTGGTTGTACGCGAACAGCCCGCCACGCTCGACGATCGCAGCGCTGATCGGGTCGAGTCCGCGCGTAAACTCCCGCACGGGGACCCGCTCGCCTCGCTCGAGACGCTGCAGGACTGCGAAGTCCGTGGTGGTCAGCAACCCGATGTTCTGCGCGTTCTGCTCGTAGATCTTCTCGAAGCTCCTGGCGACCACCACCCGGATGCCCGCCTCGCGCTCCGCGTAGGGAGCCGACTCCCGGCTCGATCCGCATCCCTTCGAGGCGCCGCTTACCACGACCTCGAAGCCCCCCGACACTACCGCATCGCGCTCCACCCCCACCCCGCGCAACCCCATCAGGCAGTACCGCGCGATCTCCTCGTCGTAGTAGTAGCAAACCCACCCCGGCGTGATCTCGTCCGTCGAGATGTTGTCCCGCAACGGCCTCGCCGGATCGTACGCCAGGCGCTCTCCCGCGAGCTGCGACGCCACCTGGTTCGGGTCCGCGGTCAGGTAGAGCACCCGCCCTCCGAGCGTGACCCAATCGCTGCGTTCGACCGATGACATCTCTCGCGTCGCTCCGCTGCATCGCTTTCGCACGGCACGCCCCCAACGGCAACGCCTATCCCCGAACGCACGCCCTGCTCGCTCGCAGCCAGTCCCCGCTTGCCCGCCTCCGCTACCGTGCTCTATTGTCACCTGCGGCCCAAGCGCGGCAGAGGCTCGTCCTCGCCTTCGCCTCGCATCCCGCCGCTTCACCTCCCTCTCCACACGCTCTGCCCGGATGTCGAACTCGTCCACGCCCGTCGCGATCCTGGGAGCCGGACTCACCGGCATGTCCACGGCCTTCCACCTCGCCTCGAGCGGGTGCCCCTATCGGCTCTTCGAGCGCGGGCAACGGGCCGGTGGACTCTGCACGACGATCGAAGAGCGGGGCTTCCGGTTCGATCGCACCGGACACCTGCTGCACCTGCGTGACGAGGCGATGCGGAAGCTCGCCCTGCGCTGGGTCGGTGACGATCACGTGACCGTGCAGCGTCGCTCGGTGATCTGGTCCCACGGCGTGTACTCGCGCTACCCCTACCAGGCCAACACCTTCGGGCTCCCGCCGCAGATCGCCTACGAGTGCCTGATGGGTTTCTTGCGCGCCAGGGAGACCCCTCCCGCTCGCGAGCCCACCAACTTCGAGGAGTTCTGCTACGCGAACTTCGGCGACGGGTTCAGTAAGCACTTCATGATCCCCTACAACGGCAGG
>JAKLDZ010000150.1 GCA_022703255.1 Myxococcota bacterium
CGGGATCGATCCCGGTGCCGTCGGCGTCGGCGCCGCCGCGCGGATCGGGCGCGGTGCCGTGACGGCGGTTCTGGCCGCGCGCGACGTCGTGGTGAGTCATGGGCGCACGGTGGTGCTGCGGGGAGTGAGTCTCGAGGTAGGGGCGGGGAGCGTCGTGGCGGTGTTGGGGCCGACCGGGGCCGGGAAGACGACGTTGTTCCGGGCGTTGGTGGGGGAGCGGGTAGCGGACGCGGGGCGTGTGGAGCTGAACGGTTCGGACGTGACGTCGGAGCCGTTGTGGCGCAGAGCGCGGCGAGGGTTGGGGTATGTGCCGCAGGGGCCGAGCGTGCTGCCGGATCTGACGGTGCAGCAGAACCTGGAGACGTATCTGGTGTTGGGGCGAGGAGCGGGGGGGGTGCGGGAGTGGGCGGAGCGGGTGGGGCTGGGGCACCGTCTCGAGCTGCGGGCGGGGCAGCTCTCGGGCGGGGAGCGTCGACTGCTCGAGCTGGCGAGGGCGCTCATTCCGGGGCCGAGGGTGATCGTGTGCGACGAGCCTTTTTCCGGGATCGATCCGATCGGGGCGCGGAAGGTCGCGAAGTTGTTGAGGGGGGAGGCGACGGGAGGGGTTGCGGTGTTGCTGGCGGACCATCATGCAGATCTCGCATTGGAGTTGAGCGATCGCGCGGTGCTGCTGGTGGATGGCGCGTTGAGGCGAGAAGGCACGCCGGAGGAGCTGCGAGCGGACGCGGAGGTCTGCGAGCGATATCTGGGGCGGGCAGGAGGGTGAATGGGTTCGGGGAACAAGATTGGGAGCGACCTTGTGACGCAGGGGTGATACTGTGGATGAGGTGAACGAAAGGCCGTGAAGGCACTGGCCGGCGGCCCGCGGATCGACGACCCACCGATGGAGATCAAGCAGCAGCTCAAGTTGTCCCAGCAGCTCGTCATGACGCCGCAGTTGCAGCAGGCGATCCGCTTGTTGCAGCTATCGCGCATGGAGTTGGTCGACGAAGTGCGTCGGGAGATGGACGCGAACCCGATGCTGGCGGACGAAGACGTGGAGCCTCGGCAGGGGAATGCTGGCGAGCGTCAGGCCGTTGCCTCCGGCGAGGAAGGGCGCAACGCGCCCGACCTCGACTTGACCCGTCGTGCGGAGGAGCGGAAGGTCCGCGAGGTCGATTGGGAGCAGTTCCTCGAGAACCGTGCGATGCAGCCGCCGATCCCGAGCGGCCGTTCCGGCTTCGAGGAGCTTCCGCCGATCGAAGCGAACCTGACGCGTCCGCGCAGTCTGGTGGAGCATCTTCGTTGGCAGCTGCAGATGAACGAGTATTCGGAGGAGGAGCAGCGGTTCGCGGAGGTGGTGATCGGGAATCTCGACGAGAACGGGTATCTGGACTTGTCGGGGGTGGAGCGGGAGGACGGGACGCCGACGCCGGACACGACGATCGAGGATTTGGCGCAGGAGGCGGGGCTGGAGCCGGAGGACGCGCCGGAGGTGTTGCGGTTGATCCAGGAGATGGATCCGGTGGGGATAGCGGCACGGGATCTCCGGGAGTGTCTGCTGGTGCAGGCGGAGGTGTACGGGCTGTCGGATCTGGAGCGTCAGATCGTGGATCGGCACCTCGACAACCTCGAGAAGCACAACTTCCAGGCGATTTCCCGGGAGATGAAGCTGCCGCTCGACGAGGTCTACGAGGCGGCGGAGCAGATCCAGAAGCTGGAGAGCCGTCCGGCGCGCAACTTCACCGACACCGACGAGCGGTCGATCGGAATCACTCCCGACGTGTACGTGATCAAGGACGGCGACGAGTTCGTCGTGCTCGACAACGACAAGGGGATGCAGCGGCTGTACATCAACGACTCGTTGATGAAGCTGGCCTCGGACCCGAAGGCCAAGGAGTACATCGGGGAGAAGCTGCGCAGTGCCCAATGGCTCATTCGGGCGATCGAGCAGCGTCGCAGGACGATCATCCGTGTGACCGAGTGCATCGTGCGTCGGCAGCGGGACTTCTTCGAGAAGGGAGTGGCCTACCTCAAGCCGATGATCCTGCGTGACGTGGCGGAGGACGAGGAGGTGAAGATGCACGAGTCGACGATCTCGCGCGTCACCACCAACAAGTACGTCCAGACCCCGCGCGGCTTGTTCGAGCTCAAGTACTTCTTCAACTCGTCCATCCAGCGGGTGAGTGAGGACGACATCGCGAGCGAGGCGGTCAAGGAAGCCATCAAGAAGATCATCAAGGACGAGGACAAGACCAATCCCCTCAGTGACCAGGCGATCGTGGATCTTCTCAAACAGAAAGAAGGGATCAAGATAGCGAGGAGGACTGTCGCGAAATACAGAGAGATGTTGGGCATTCTCGCGTCGCCGAAGAGGAAGAAGCACTTCTGAGACGCGGGGTGTCCGAGCTGGGTTGCCGACGTTACGACACACGAAGTGAATCAGGAGGACTGTCGATGAACATCGCCATCACCTTTCGGCAGCTTGAAGCGAGCGAGGCGGTGAAGCAGTACGCGAACGAAAAGGTCGCGAAGCTGCAGAAGTTCCTGCGCCAGCCGTTGACTGCGCAGGTCACTCTCACCCTCGACAAGCTTCAGCATGTCGCTGAGGTCCACGTCCACGCAGGGTCGGAGCATTTCTATGGGTCCGAGCGAAGCGAGGACATGTACGCATCCATCGACAAGGTCATCGACAAGCTGGACAGACAGATTCGGGGATCGAAAGAGGTCTCTCAGGCCAGGAAGCGTGGCGGAGACGGGTTGAAGGGCCAGCCGGTGGCAGAGCCGGCTGAAGGCGACAACAACGAGTAGCGCCGGCCTCTCGCGGCTGATCCGATTAGGGCCTGAAGGTCTCAGATCATGCGCCTCACGGACATTCTTACTGCCGACCGCGTCTTCGTCGCCGATCCGGCCCGCTCGATCTCGTCCAAGCGCGAGGCCATCGAGCAGTTGTCCACGCTCCTTGCGACGGGCACGGGCAAGGAATCCTCGGCCATCTGCAAGTTGTTGTCGGACCGGGAGGAGCTGCAATCGACCGGTATCGGCGATGGTGTGGCGATCCCGCATGGATCGTTGGACGTCCTCGACGGCCAGACGGCGGCGATGCTGCTGTGTCCTGGTGGCGTGGACTTCGACTCCATCGACGGCCGTCCGGCGCGCATCGTGATCGGGGTGGTGGGCCCCAAGCGCGCCACGGGCGAGCATCTGAGGATGCTCGCCCGCATCTCGCGGTTGCTCCGGGACGGCGCCTTCCGGGACCGTCTGCTTTCTTCGCCGGACAGCGCTGCCGCCTTCTCGGTCCTGAGGGCCGAGGAAGACAGCCGCTCCTGAACGGAGGCCGCCCGGGCCACCCTCCCGGGCGACCGCCTCTTCCTTCTTCCCGTAGTCGGCCTGCGCGATGCGCCCTGGGCGCGTCCTCGCACCTGTCTGTATAATCGAGCCAGCCGTGCGCCCCATCGAACCAACAGAGGTCTCGCTGAGCGTCCAGGATCTCGCCACCGATCCCGCTCTCGGCCTCCACATCCGAATCGTCGCCGGTCACGCCGGCTGCGACGCCAGGATCCGTCACAACCGCATCCAACGCGTCGGCCTCGTCCTCGCCGGCCACCTCGGTAACGTCGTCGATCACCGCATCCAGGTCTGCGGCGAGACCGAGACCTCCTACTTCCCTTCGCTCCACCCCGACGTCCGCTCCCAGGTTCTCGAGCCCTTCTTCGCCCTCGGCATCTGCTGCGTCATCTTCACCTGCGGCTTCGAACCCGCTCCCGAGTTCGTGCAGATCGCGGAGCGCACCGCGACACCCCTGCTCTCCATCTCCGAGCGCACTGGTTCGGCGATCCAGGCCATCGAGGACTTCCTCGACGACCGTCTCGCGCCGCGCACGCAGGTCCACGGCGTGCTGATCGACGTGTTTGGCGTGGGGATGCTGCTCATCGGCGACAGCGGGGTTGGCAAGAGCGAGTGTGCGCTCGACCTGGTCCTGCGGGGGCATCGTCTCGTGGCCGACGACGTGGTCGTGTGCGACTACCGTCCGCCGGGGGTGGTGTTCGGCGGCCCCGCGGGGATCCTGCGCCATCACATCGAGGTGCGTGGGCTCGGCGTGCTCAACATCAAAAGCCTGTTCGGCGTCACGGCGGTGCGCGATCGCAAGCGCATCGACCTGGTCGTGCACCTGCGCGAGAACGCCGGTGACGACGACTACGATCGCATCGGCATCGAGGACCACTTCTTCGGCCTGCTCGGCGTGCAGATCCGCGAGATTGTCCTGCCGGTGCGTCCGGGTCGCGACATGGCCGCGATCATCGAGATCGCCTCCCGCGACGAGCTGAGCCGCCGCGCGGGGCACCACTCTGCCAGGGAGTTCTTCGACACCATCGAGCGGCGTCTGAAGGAAGGCATCCAATACAACCAGGACTCGATCCTACCGATGGCGCCATGTCCTCCGAAGAAGTGACGAGCGAGCCCCGCGAGCGGGTGGTGGTGGTCAGCGGCCTGTCGGGCGCTGGCAAGTCGACGGCTCTGCACGCGCTGGAGGACCTCGGGTTCTTCTGCGTGGACAACCTCCCCACGCGGGTGGTCCCTCAGGTGCTCCAGGAGTGCCGCGCCGGCGGCGTGTACCTCATTGCTCTCGGCATCGACGTCCGCGTCCGATCGTTCCTGGCCGACTTCGGCGACGTGGTCGAGGGGGTCGGCGCGGATCCGCGCGTGGACTTGTCCGTGCTGTTTCTCGACGCCGCGGACACGTCGTTGCTGGCACGGTTCAGCGCCACCCGCCGTCCTCATCCCCTCTCGGCCTCCCTGTCCGAGCCGCAGCGGGGAGCGATGGCTTTGCTCGACGGCATTCAAGGGGAGCGGGAGCGGCTGGCGAAGGTGAGGTTGCGGGCGACGCAGGTGATCGACACGACGGCGTTGACGGTGCACGACCTGCGCAAGCGGATCGCGGACAGCTTCGGTCCCGGGGTGGGGCGGGCGTTGCGGATGCGGGTGCGGGTCGTGACGTTCGGCTTCAAGTACGGTGCACCCGTGGACGCGGATCTGGTGCTTGACGTCCGGTTCCTTCGCAACCCGTACTTCGAGGAGCACCTGCGCGCGCGGACGGGGCTCGAGGAGGCGGTGGTGTCCTATGTGCTCGGGGATCCCGACACCCAGCGTTTCCTGGAGCTCTCGGGGGAGCTCATCGCGTTCTGCGTGCCGCGCTACGAGCGCGAGGGCAAGGCGTATCTGACTCTCGGTGTGGGGTGTACCGGGGGACGTCACCGATCGGTGGCGATTGGCGTGGAGCTATCCCGGAGGTTGGAGGAGGCGACGGGATTCCAGGTGGATCTGGTGCATCGGGATGTGCATCGGGATGGCTACGAACGCGGCACGAATCCGGATATCATCGGGGGTGGCGGTTTCAGGGGCACGGGGCGGGACCCGGAGCAAAGACGAGATGGATGAGGCGCGAGGCAACTTCGAGATCGTGAACGCGCTCGGACTTCACGCCCGTGCCGCGACCAAGCTCGTGCAGCTCGCCGCCAGGTATCCGTGCGAAGTCGAGATCGGTCGCGAAGGTCAACGCGCCAACGCCAAGAGCGTGATGGGGGTGCTGCTGCTGTGCGGCGCAAAGGGGGCGGTCCTGGAGGTGTGGGCTCGCGGTGAGCGGGCACGCGATGCCGTCGATGCCATCGGCGAGCTGATCCGGGGCCGTTTTGGGGAGGCGGAATGACGGACCCAGCACCGGAAGCTCCATCCGGAACCTTGCGGCTCAGGGGAATTGCGGGCTCGATGGGGGTGGCCATCGGACCCGCGGTGGTCACCGGACACACGACGGCGCGCTTCAAGCAGCGTCACATCGCCGACCGCGACGTCGATGCGGAGATCCTTCGCTTCCAGGCTGCGGTCCGCCACGCCAAGGCGGGCATCCGCAAGGTCATGCAGCGCGCCGGTCACCTCGGTGCCGAGCTCACCATCCTCGAGGCCTACACCCTTATGCTCGGCGACCCCATCCTCGCCGAGGAGACGGAGCGGTTCATCCGTGTCGACCGGCAGTGCGCCGAGTGGGCTGTCGCCCGCACCATCGAGGGCATGGCGGCCCAGGTGCTCAGCGCCGACGACCTGTACCTGCGTGAGCGCGGCCACGACTTCCAGTTCGTCGGCGACATGATCGTCCGCGCCCTGCGCGGTGACCGCGAGAACCAAGCTCTCCTCAAGCTCGAGCGCCCCAGCATCGTCGTCGCTCACGACCTGTCCCCCGCCGACACCGCCGCGATGGTCCGCGAGCCGGTCATCGCACTCGTCACCGAGGTCGGAACTCGCACCAGCCACACCTCGATCATGGCCCGGGCCCTCGAGATCCCGGCCGTCGTCGGTGTCGCCGACGCCCTCGCCCGCATCAACTCCGGCGATGAGATCGTGGTCGACGCGTTGCTCGGCGAGGTGATCGTCTCGCCCGGGGCCGACGACCTGTTGCTCGCTCGCGAGCGCGAGCAGCAGTACCTGACCAAGTGCCGGCGTCTGCGTCACACGCGAGACCGGACTCCGACCACCGCATGCGGCGTTCCCGTTGCTCTGCGCGCGAACATCGAGCTGCCGGGCGAGGCTCTCCTCGCAGTGGATCACGGGGCCCAGGGGATCGGCCTGTACCGCACCGAGTTCATGTACGTCGACCGCGCCACGCCCCCCACGGAGGACGAGCAGTATGAGCTCTACCGCACCGTGATCCAGACGATGGCGCCGCATCCCGTGACGCTGCGGACCTTCGACATCGGTGGCGACAAGTTCGTCTCGTCCTTCGCGCTCCCCGCGGAGCTCAATCCCGCCCTCGGGCTGCGTGCCGTGCGCCTCGCGCTCGCCTCTCCAGACCTGTTCCTCGCGCAGCTCCGCGCCATGGTCCGCGCCAGCGTCCACGGCCCCATGCAGATCATGATCCCCATGATCGCCACGCTGGCCGAGCTCCGCCAGGTGCGCTCCCTGCTCCAGCGCGCGATCGGCCAGGTCGACTCCCGCGGCCAGCCGCGCGCCCCGCGCATCCCGCTGGGCGCCATGATCGAGATCCCGTCCGCTGCCATCCTCGCTGATTCATTTGCCCGCGAGGCGGACTTCCTCAGTATCGGCACCAATGATCTCGTCCAGTACACCCTCGCAGCCGATCGCACCAGCCAGGCGCTGGCCCACCTCGCCACCCCCTACGACCCCTCGGTGCTGCGTCTCGTCCACGGCGTCGCCGCCGCGGGCCGCCGACGAGACCGTGTCGTCTCGCTCTGCGGGGAAATGGCCTCCGAACCCCTCGGCGCCATCCTCCTCGTGGGCCTCGGTCTGCGCGACTTGTCCATGGAGTCGTCCTCCGTGCCCGAGATCAAGGAAGCGATCCACCGTGTCACCCTCGACGAGGCCGAGGCAGTCGCCAAGGCCGTGCTCGAGATGGACACGGCCGACGCCGTGACGTCCGAGCTCGAACGCGCGTTCGGTCCGAGGTTGACCGATCTGCTCACCATCTCGGGTTGAACCGTGCCTGACCCCTACGGCAAGCGGGTCGATCACGACCGGGCAGAGGTGACCGACGCGACCGAGTTGGAAGACGCGGAGGTATCCGAGCGTGCACCGGACGCGACCGCGGGCGCCGATGATGTGCGCGCGGGAGCCGTATTGGCTCCAGGCGATCGGATCGCGGGACGCTACAGGCTCATCCGATCTCTCGGGGCGGGCGGGCAGGGGCACACCTACCTGGTAGAAGACGAGCAGAGCGGCGAGGAGGTGGCGCTCAAGCGATTCGACCTGCGCGCGGCCACCGACTGGAAGCGGGTGGAGCTGTTCGAACGCGAGTGCAAGGTGCTGCGTTCGATACGCCACCCGGCCGTGCCGCGGTATCTCGATCAGTTCGAGCACGACGGGGCCTACTACCTGGTGATGGAGCGGGTGCAGGGCGAGAGCCTGCAGGAGCGTCGGCAGCGAGGCGTGTTGCTCAGCGAGGCCGAGGTATGGCGTCTGCTCCACGAGGTCGGAGCGATCCTCGACGAGCTCCACGCGATGCAGCCGCCGATCATCCACCGCGATGTGAAGCCGCACAATCTGGTGAGGCGTCCTGATGGGACCATGGCGCTGGTGGACTTCGGCGCGGTGCGGGACATGTTGATGGCGCGAGGGGGCTCGACGGTCGCGGGGACGTTCGGGTACATGGCGCCGGAGCAACTGCATGGCAGGGCGCTGCCGCAGACCGACGTGTACGGGCTCGGGGCGACGGTGGTGGCGTTGATGACGGGGAGGGAGCCGGAGGAGCTGGAGCACAAGGGGTTGCGGATCGATCTGGCCAAGGAGCTTCGCGCGAGTGCGGCGTTGATAGCAGTGCTCCAGAGGATGCTCGAGCCGGATCCCGATGCGCGGCCGAGCACGGTTCGTGCCGCGATGGGCCCGTATGCCCCGAGCGAGGCTCCCCACGCGACCTCGGCGGCTCATCGGGAGCGCTCCCCCAGGGCATCGTCATCGCCTGGAGCTCACGCGCCGCAGGAGGCGCTCGAGCAGGTGGCAAGTCAGCTTCCGGCTCCGCTCGCGCTGGCGTTCTCCCTCGCGGTGTTTGTGGTTGGGCTGCCCTTCTTCGCGCTGGGTGTCGTGGTGTTCCCTCTGCTCGGCGAGCTGTTGCCAGGGATTGCGGGCGCGGCTGCGCGCGGGGCCGCGCGGTGGGCATCGGGAATCCACCAGTCGATGCTCCGCACTTCGGGACGTGCCGGGCGTGCGGCGCTGCAGGGGGCCGACGACCGGAGGAAGAATCGTGTGCGGGAGCGTGTGCAGGAGCGGGCGAGGGCGCGCGAGCTGCGCAATCGCCAGCGCGAGGAAGCCGCCGTGCGCAGGGAGCAGGCCAAGGCCGAACGGCGGGCGGGACGCCAGCGAGCCGGTCGGCGTGGACGCGGCGGGTGACCGACGCAGAGCGCCTGCCGTCAACGCAGCGGAGCCCCGCATGAGACCGCTTGAGCCCGCGCCTGCGGGGCGCTAGCGTGTCGCCATTCGTCGTGCACGCAAGCGTGAGGCCCCGACGAACACGAGCAAGCCATGAATCGCGTATCGAAGCGTTGCGGCCGCCAACCCCTGATCCTCCGCGCGATCGTCGTCCTCGGCGCGTGGACGGCCGCGTCGTGCGGCACGTTGGAGGGTGGGCTGAACGACGACACGGCGCGGCTGAGGTTGACGGTCACGATGGAGGACGGATCGCCGTTGCCCGGACCGGATGCCCCGCAGCTCGCCGTGGACATGGGCTCCAACCCCACACGCGTTCGGGTCTCGATCGAGGCGCTGCGCGCGAACGGCGCGGTCGACACCCGATTCAACGGCTACGTGCGATTGAGCGTGCATCCTGGCGGAATCGATCGCGTGGAGGGAGAGGACGTCGTCGGCAGGAGCGTGTTGTTGAAAGACGGTGTCACGACCGGAGAGCACGTGGTGCAGATTGGCGGGGCGTACGGTGTGACGCGGCTTTGGGCCGAGGACATGGGGTATGTGCCTGCGGATCCGACGAAGCCGCCGGCGTGTGCGAACGGCCGGGACGACGACGACAACGGGTATCAGGACTATCCGGCGGAGCCCGGGTGTGCGTTTGCGAACGACGACACGGAGAACGGCGGCAGCTACTCGGCGGGGGTATCGGAGCCGCTGCGGTTCGCGCTTCCGCGCGTGGGACAGGTCCAGGGATTCGGCTCGAAGACGCCGTTCTCCAACCAGCAGGTGGAGGTCTCCGCGGCCGATCCGGTTCGTCTGGTGGTGACGCGCGTGTCTTCCGACGGCTTCTACGTGACGGACATCAGCCCGGACATCGAGGGCGACAAGCGCAACTACTACACTGGCCTGTTCGCATTCAACTTCAACACGCCGTGGGGAATGCGCGTGTGCGATCGGGTGGTGTACCTGAGCGGCACGGTGAGCGAGTTCTACGGCTACACGGAGCTTGGGTTTCCGAGCTTCAAGCTGGACCGCTGGTATCCGGGAGAGGGCGCCTGCGAGGTGCCGGAGCCGGCGCTCGTCGACGACACCCTGCTGCTCGGTTCCGACGCCGCGTCGAGCGCGCTCGAGCCGCTGGAATCCGGGCTCGTGCGGATCCGCAACGCGCGTATCGGTCGCCACTTCGGCCCCGATCACGTCGTCGACAATGCGCCGGGTGACAACGCGTCGAACTGCGATCTGAACGACGACGGCAAGCTCGACTTCGACACTCCGGGCAATCCGGAGATGCTCTGCAGCAATGCCTGCTTCCTCGATCCCGAGTGCGTGGATTGGACTTCCTACCAGTCCCGCGGCAACGTGCGTCTCGTCGTCGGCGCCTCGAACCTCGGAATCATGATGAACGCGGCGACCGTGACCGGCTTCGACGCGCACCAGGTCAAGACCTCGATCGCGATCAAGGCCGTGACCGGGACGCTGCGGCATTTTTCGGGTGGCGATCTGAACTGGACGCTGGAGACCCGGTGCACGGAGGACCTGGTGTACGTGCCGTGCAGCTACACGAACCTTGGGGATCGCGTGGCGACCCTGGCCGAGCTGCAGGCTTGTGCCGACCAGGCCCCCGAGCTCCCGCCCATCGGCGAGACCTGTGTGCAGCCGAGAACCGACTACGACCCCGACGAGGAAACGAACTGAGCTCGCCCCGGGAGCCCATCCCTCAGGAAACCCATGCGAAACGCAACCTGCACCCTCCCCATCGCCGTCGCACTGATCTCTCTCGCAGCCCCCTTCGCCTGGGCACAGGGAGAAGCGGAGAAGAACCCGACGGGGGCTGCGCCTGCGCCCACGGCCACGACGACATCCGATGCGGCCCCGCCCGCGCCCTCTGCCACGGCGACCGTCGCCGTGCCGACGCCGACGGCGGTGCCTGCAGCGACGGCAACGGCTCCGGCCGTAGCGCCGACGACGGCTCCGGTGGTGGCGCCGGCCCCATTGCGGGCGGAGGCGCCCGTGTTCGTTCCCGGGCTGCCGCCGTATGGCGAGCAGCGGTGGGGCGGACATCATCGCGGTCGCGATGAGGTGAAGGGCAAGGCGAAGTCGAGAACGAAGGTGGACCGCGGCGGCAACTTCATGGACACGCGGTTGACCTGGACGATCGGTGACGACGACGTGTTGCACTCCACGGGCCTGGCGTATCCGCTGTCGCCGCGGCTGAGCATCGGGGATCGGTCGCAGTATCGGCTGTTCTTCGACAACCTGAACTCGAGGTTCAGCGGTCGCGAGAACCTGACGCACCTGGTGATGTACAAGAAGCTGCCGGGCTTCATTCGCAATCTGGAGACAGAGGCAGCGCTGGTGATGCGCGTGGACATGGCGCAGCTCGCCACCAACTCGAACAACCTGAACACCGCGTTCTACGACGCCGGGTCGTATCTGCGGATGTTCTATGTGACGAAGCGTGGTGACGAGGACGCGAAGACTCCGGATCAGGGATTGGATCTGACGATGTTCCCCCTGGACACGGATCGGTTCCGGCTCGGCTACCTGTACGACATCTCCTGGGGCGGCACGGCGGGCTACATCAACCAGTCGATCTTCCCTCGGATCCGGGGCGGATCTCCGGGCTTCAAGCTGCAGTTCCAGGGGGACGGCTTCTACGTGTTCGGCGGGTTGAAGACCGCGTCGATCGTGCAGGTCCAGGAGGTGCTCTCTCCGGGAACGAACGAGGTGGAGACGATCAAGATCGCGGAGACCAACTACGGCTTCCTCGGCGGTGGCGGCGTGGACTTCACCCGGTGGCTCCGGCTCGACGTCGGAGGCGGCTACTTTCAGCAGGGATCCTTCGAGCTTCCCGACGTATTCGGGGAGCGCGTGTACACCTTCGGAGGCTCGGGCCGCCTGGTCGTGCACCACAACATGCCGATTCCGCGCTCGGTCGACTTCATGCTCTACAAGAACGACCCGAACGCGCCGATGACGATGTTCTCGCGCGAGACGTACAAGGAGGGGGAGTTCGCCTGGGCGCTGTCGGCCGAAGGGAGCCGGCTCATGCAGCACCTCAAGGACTTCGATCGTCCGGGGGCGACGGCGCTGCAGTCTGCCAACGCCGGGGCGTTGCAGGCGACGGTGAAGGCCAGCTACCTGCGTGCGAGCCTGACCGGCATCGTGCGTGACCTTCCGTTCGTGGTGCGCAATCAGCCGGGCTACATCCCGTTCCAGACGATGCCCGACGATGCGAAGACGAACCCGGAGTACTTCGTGGCCGGGGCCGCGGACTACTACATTCCGGGTCTGCGCCTCACGCCGGGGCTCGGCGCCGGCGTGAAGTTCCCCTCGACCTTCAAGAGCGAGAGCACGGACCTGTTCGGTGGCACGATCTCGCGCACGGTCGTGGTCCGCGAGCAGGGCAACATCTCGATCCTCCCG
>JAKLDZ010000151.1 GCA_022703255.1 Myxococcota bacterium
TCGTGCAGCTTCAGGCTCAGCTCCGAGATGCGTCCCTCGAACTTCTCCCGATCGAGCGAGAGCCGCTCCTGCGCTTCCTTCTCCCGCGCGCGCGCAGCTTCCGCTTCCGCCTTCAGCTCGATCTCCTTGCTCAGCGCACGCCCGCCCGTGTTGCGCCCCACGAGCGCGCCGCCCCCAACCAGGAGCAGTCCCGCGACCGAGCTGACCACCGCGATCATCGTGTCCGCAGGCATCGCGTCACCTGTCTCCCTTCGGGGTCACCCGGACCTCGACCGTCCCCGCATTGACGTTCGTCACGGACGTCTGCTCCGCGCTGATCTCGGGAGGGATGACCAAGAGGCGACCGACGGGCACGGCCCAGTCGAGCAGGGAGCGGCGCACGGCCAACGCGCGCGCACGCCCCAGGTCGAGGTACTCGCGTCCCCTCTGGCCGCTGTCGCCGTGTCCGACCAATGCGACGGGTACACCGGGATTGCGCTTCATCCACGTTGCGGCCGCCTCGAGCTCCTTGGTGAGGGTGCGCGAGGCCGCTGCACCGGTCGCGAACTTCACCGGAGCGACCGGCCCCGTTTCGACCGGCGTCGCAGCGCTCGCGGAAGCCTGCGCCGACGCAACGGGTGCGGTGCTCGACGGGGTCTCCGCGGCTGCGTTCGTCACCACACGCTCCCCGCGCACCGGCGGAGGGGCGACTGTTTTCGGGGATTCTGGCGCCTCACGTGCGCCCGATGCGGATCCCAACGAGGGAACGAGCTCGAGGTTGACGTACCCCAGGCCGCTTGCCCCCGCAGCGATCAGCACCAGTCCCATGACCAGGTTGGCCGCGCGGCTCATCGCGTCCAGACATACCACCGCAGCGCTCGCGCTGCGAGTTATCGGCGGCGCGCCCTCATGGCTGCGCGCATCGGCGTTGAAGCCCGGGCTCTCCTCGGTGCTAGTATCCCGCCGCTCATGCTCGTCGTTCCGAACCGCTCCCGGCTCCACCGACGCCTCGCCGTCGCCGCCCTCGCCCTGGCCATCGGCGTGTTCGTCGCCGTCGGCATGTTCGGCATCCTCATGCCGATCGAGTGGGGTCACTACGGCCACCTGCTCGGAGAGCACATCCTGCGGGCCCGCGGAACCCTGCGCTATCACACCATGATCCCCACCCAGTGGGGTGGCCCCGACTTCCCTCCGCTCGCCTCCTTCTACCTGCACCACGGCATCCTCCCCCATCACTTCCTCACCGTCGTCATGGCCCTGTTCGGCGAACGCCTCTGGCTCGTTCGCCTCGTGCCCATGAGCTGGTGCCTCGTCACGCTCCTTGCCATCTTCGTGGTGATGCGGCGGCACTGGTCCAACCGCGCCGCCGCCGCCGCCGCGCTCACCTACGCCACGCTCGCCTACACGGGCAGCTTCCTCATCCACTACGACGAGGGCTTGCTCGCGCTCCCACCGTTCATCATCGCCGCCGACGCCTGGCTCCGATACCGCGAGCGACCCCGCCTGCACCTCGCCGTCGCCGCCGTCGCCGGCTTCGCCATCGGCGGCATGTCCGAGTGGACCCCCTACTTCAACACCGCCGTCTTCGTCCCCATCGCCTTCTTCATCGGTTTCTCTCGCACCGACTCGCGTTTCCAACGCTCCCTGCTGCTGCGCCCCTCCCAATGGGTCGCCTTCTTCATCGGCCTCGCCATGGTCGTCGTCCTCACCTTCCACTTCTGGTTCACCTGGAAGGTCGGCGCCCTCGACGACCTGCTGTTCGCCTACCGCAACCGCACCACCACGCCGTCCTGGGACTGGACCCTCGACCGCCAGTACACGTGGTTCGTCATGTACTTCGGTAAGCCCTTCCTCTGGCTTGCCGCGCTCTGGCTCGTCGTGCTCTTCGCACGCACCGTCGCTCTGCACGCACGCGCCCGCGACCTCGTCCCCTTCACCCTGCTCGCCGGCTGGATCCTGCAGGTCGTCTTCTTCCCCACCGTCGTCAACATCCACAGCTATCGCATCTATCCCCTCTCCGCCTTCGTCCCCCTCGCCGTCGGCGCCCTCGTCCACGAGCTCCCTGTCGCCCTGCGCTGGGTCCTCGATCGCCTGCCGCTGCTGCGCCGCACCTCGGCCCTGCTGCCCGCGGCCGCGACCCTCGCGGCCTTCGGCTGGCTGATGTTCCACCAGATCCCCATCGCAGCCGCCACAGTGCGCGACGCTCGGCGCACCGCTGGCACCATCGAGTACGAAGGCTACACGCCCCACCTCGACATGTTCCTGTTCGCCGAGGAGATCCGCCGGCGCACCCCCCCCGACGCCTTGCTCGCCGTCCTGCCCAATCTCGGCGTGCGTCCCGAGTTCCAGGTGATCGCAGACCGCGAGCTCGCTCGCCCCCTCGATCTCTCCAGCTCCGAAGCGCTTCACCCGCCCAACGGCCGCGCGGTCTTCGTCGCCTGGGACAACGACTGGCTCAGCCCCGGCGATCGCCCCGCCGCCTCCAAGCTCGTGGCCACCCACGGCGCCTACATGCTCGACCGCTTCGTCCTCGTCGACCTGTCGAGCAACAACCCCGTCGCCGACACCTGGCAGATCCACACCGAGAAGCGGACCCGCGCAGGGCGCTACTTCGTCTCCTGGGACTACCCACGCATGTTCGCGCGGCAGGGCACCCGCGCGGCCGACGCCGCCTGGCTCGGCTCCATCGGCGTGCGCGTGCTCAGCCCCGACGACGTCCCCGAGCCTTCGCACTCGGACCTGCATGCGCTCGTGGGCTACATGAACTACCTGCGCATGCGCGGCGACAACCCCGCCGCTCTTCAGCGCGCAGAGCAGCACCTTCACAAGCTCACCCAGGCCGGCCCCACCCTCGGCCCCTTCCAGATCGCGCGGTGGACGTCCTCGGGGCGCGAGCTTCGCCTCGTGCTGTCCCCGGGCCCGACACCGACCGACAACCGCGACTTCAGGCTCCTGTTCACGCCGATCGACGAGCCGCGACGCGCGGCGCGACCGCGCGAGCTGACGCCTTCCCGAGACGGCGTCCCCGGCAGACTCGCGCCGGACAACCAGCAGCCCATCCAGGCGCTGCGCGAGCCGGTTCTGAGGTCCGCATCCCCGCTGCGAACGGAGTACGACCTGCCCTTCTGGAAGCCGGGACTGCTGTACTTGTGGGAGGTTCCACTGCGGGAGATCGATCACGGCACCTGGACCGTGTCCGCGCTGCTCTACGAGCGCGGCAAGGCGCCCCCGCCTTCGGTCAAGACACCGAGGCCTGCTCCGCCTCCCGTCACCGCTATTCCGCGGCTGCACGGCGCCAAGTCCCCTCCCCTCGCGATCCCCGCCGACAAGCGCAAGAAGGCTCCGGAACCGCCGCCGCCTGCACCCAAGCCCTCTCCGCCACCGGCCGAGCCTCTGCAAAAGCTCCCCATCGGCAACGTGCGAATCTGATCCGCACGCGCGTTCGCGAGCTCGCCCTGCGCTGCGCTCAGTGCGTCGCGCCGGGACGCGCCAGGATCCAGATCACCGGCACGCCGTCGTACAGAGGCACGTGGACCGGCGTGCTCGTGCCGTGCGCCACCCAGTACTGGTACTCCACGCCCTGCATGTGTGGCTCGTGGTGATACAGGCCGATCGACGCATCCGCCGGCGACATCGTCGTCCTCAGATCGCGGCGCACGCGACCGTCGCGCACGAGCATGTCCCACGAGGCCCACGCGGTGTCATGCAGGCAGATGGTCTCGCCGTGGCCGGCATGCTGGTTCAACCAGGGCAGCACCGCGCCGGTCGTGAAGCCCCAGAACCCGCGGTTCAATCCGAGCGTCGCTCCTCCCGCTGCCCCTCCTACGAGCGGCGTGTAGTTCGAAAGCCCCCACGGGTGGGAGCGCAGCGTCTGCGCCAGCGGCGATGCCACGCACGCTGCGCCGATCAACACGGGCCCCGCGACCTTGTGCGCGATCACAGGCACCCCCGACTGCCGCGCCTTCGACAGCACCCAGTCGAGCCCCGCCCCCGCGAACAGCGCCAGAAACGGATACGCCGTCATCCAGTGCTTCGTGCCGCCGAAGATCGGCGTCGAGGTGGACAGCCACGCCGCGTAGTTCACCCCGATCGCCAGCAGCCACAGGAGCGCCGTCATCCCCTCGTGCGCACGCTCCGACCCGCCGCGCAGCTTCGACGCAGCGATCGTCACCATTCCTGCCGCAGCGCACACGAGCGTGATCAAGGGGACCGTCGCGGCGGTCATCACCCACGCGTACCCCCGCGGCATCGGCGGCTTCCAGTAGGTGACCCCGAGGAACTCCATGTTGTAGTACTCGTGGCCCATGTGGAAGGCCACGTAGCCCTCGAGCCGCTGCGCCGTGTCGTTCCAGATCCAGGGCCACGTCGCCCAGAACAACAGCGGGCCGATCAGCGCCATCGCGAGCAGCGCAGCCGGGATGCGCGAGGTCCCCGTTCTGAGCTCCTTGCGCAACGACGGCACCTGCAGCAGCACCGCGTGCGCCACGAAGGTGATCGGCAGGAACCAGGAGTTGTGCTTCGTGTTCAGGGCAAGGCCGAACAGCACGCCGGTCGCGATCGCCCAACGCAGCCCGCCGCCGGTGAGGGACCGCCAGTAGGCGTACGCACACGCCACCCATGCCGCCACGATCGGGATGTCGAAGCAGTCCAGGTGCGCGTGGTAGAACGCGCGCGGCATCAGCGCGAACCCCAACGCCGCGGCGATCCCCGCGGCCCGCGACCGCGCTCTCGTCCCCCACAGATACAGGATGAACAGCACCAGTCCCGCGCTGAGCATCCCCGGGAACCGGAACGCCGTCCCCTCCATCGGGAACAGGTGCCACTTCTTGTGCAGCAGCAGCCAGGACAGCGCGAACGCGCTCTTCGCGAGCGCAGGGTGCTCGTGGTTGATGCTCCACGCGCGATCCACCGCGGCCCGGGTGAGCGCTTCCTTCGGCGCACGCACCAACAGCTCGAACCAACGCCCGTACGACTCCGCTGCCGAAAAGTAGAACCCCTCGTCGCGCGCGTACCCGAGCGTTCCCACCGTGTTCAGCAGCAGCACAACGTACAGCGCCGCGATGCCCAGCGCGATCGCGTAGTCCCACCAGCGCAGCCAGCGGCGTTGCTCGCTCATCGCGTGTCCGCCTCCCAGCACATCTGACGCTGCGCCTCCCTCGGCGAGGACACCTTGAACGTCACCGACGCCGTCTTGCCCGCGTGCGGTCCCAGCTCGATCCGCCACGGCTTCCAGTATTGCCCGTCACGGTGCTCGTCCTGCCCCACCTTCTCACCATCCACGAATACCTCGAGCAGGATCGGCGCCCCCGTCAGCTCCCGCTCGATGATCATCCTCATCCCCGAGTGCCCTCGGATCTCCTTGCCGAGCGGCACCTCGCGGAACGTCGCCTCGATCGACCCCTTGTCCGGCGCGTGCATCATGATGCACCGTCGCGGCAGGTAGTCCTGATCCTCCACCACCGTCACCCCCACGAACACGTGCATCGGCGCACCAGGACACACGAACCTGCGCGCAGGGAACATCGGCGGCCCGCCCAATCCTCCCGACGACATCGGCGCCCGGTCCGTCCACTCGCACGCTCGTGCCTCGTCCGTCACCAGCGACGCCGTCGCGGCCTCGGCGCTCACGTGGTCCACGAAGTCGTACAGAACCTTCTGGTGCGCAGGGTTCTCCAACCGCCGCACCACGAACTTCCCCTCGTCGTGACGCTCCAGCTCCCGCCACCCGCGCGTGTACTCCGAACGCTTCCCCAGAATCGAGATCTCCGTCGCCGCCGCATAGCGACTCTCATCCGGACGCGCGACGTCGCGCATCGGCATCACCGCGTCGCCGAGCACCTGCCGCGCCACGGGCTCCGCCCACTGCGGCGCCACCACCACGAGATCGGCTTCCTTGCGCAGCGCAGAGAGCCTCGGAGCCGCCGCCTTCCACTGGGACTCGTTCGGTGGACGCTTCGCGAACCAGAAGTGCGCCGCGAGCTCCCCCACACCGAGCACGGGGATCAGCAGGAATGCCAGATGGCTCCACTTCATCGGCGCCGAATCTGCCACGCCCGGCCCCGCGCACCAAGCGCATATCCACGACGCGTCCCCGTTCTGCTCCGCTCCCCTCCCCTCACAACATCGGCTCCCAACTCGCTTCGATCCTCCGCGCGATCAGCATCAGCAACACGAGCACCACCGCGATCGCGATCGCCGCTGCCCGGCGTGCCGCGGCTCCCGCCGCCCCGCGCTCCAGACGCGCCACGAACCACGCCGCCGCCGCGTCC
This sequence comes from Myxococcota bacterium, assembly GCA_022703255.1. Lineage (GTDB taxonomy): Bacteria > Myxococcota_A > Polyangia > Polyangiales > Polyangiaceae > JACRCQ01. Next base: position 6,249 of record JAKLDZ010000151.1, read on the forward strand.
AACACCCCCAGGAGCAGCGTCGCCCTCACCAGCCCCAGCCTCGGCATCATCCACAGCGAGAACGCGAGCGAACCCAGCAGCGCCCCCGCGTAGTCGACCGCAAACGACTTCGCCACCACCTCCTCGAACCGCTCGGTCTTCTTCAGGATCCGCATCATCAACGGAAGCTGCGCCCCTACCAGCACGCCCAGGGTGATCGTCCAACCGTACAGCGCGACCTTGAACGGCCCCCCCCACGCAAACGTCGCCAGCAACCCCAACCCCGAGGTCCCCCCAAGCACCGCCGTCGCCAGCAGCGCGTACACGCACCACGCCTCCACCCGCTCCCGTATCCACCCCGTCGCCCACGCCCCCGCTCCCAACGCCGTCATGTACGTTCCAATCACCAGCGCGAAGTGAACCACCGGATCGCCCAACAAAAGCGACTCCGACGCCCCCAACGCCAGCTCGTACGCCAACCCCGCCGTCGCCACCATCAACAGCGCGGCCAGAGCCGCTGCGCTCTCTCCACGCCCCGCCCCCGATGTCGCCGACCGCTCCGCGTCCTGCGTCACGCGCGCGCTCCGGACGTCCTCTCGGCCCTGCCTCGCTCGAGCTTCCGAACCTCCACCCGCTCCGCTCCGATCGCGCCGCGCAGGCCGTCCTCCCACCCCCACTCGCATCCCCGTCGGCAGCAATACAGGTTGAACGCCGCAAACCTCCGCTCCGGATACGTGTGCACCGACAGGTGCGACTCCCGCAGCGGGATCAGCCCCGTCACCCCAGCCTCCCCCGGAAAACAGTGCCAGTAGCCAGCGTCCAGCACGTGCAGCCCCGCCTCTTCCACCACGCGCCCCAGCAGCGATCGCAGCAGCCCCTCGTCACGCAGCCGCGACGGATCACACCCGTACGCGTCGATCACCCACTCCTCGCCCGGATCGCCGTAGGAACTCGCCTCCAGCGCCATCGGACTCCCGGACTCGACTCGCTCGGACATCGCGCGCAACCTAGCATACCCCGAAGCGCTGCGGCGCCCCTTGGCCCCGCCCCGCCCTCGCGCTACGTCTCACGCTGCTTCTCGCGCTCGACGCGGCCCACCACCATGCGCTCTACCCTCCTCACCGCTGATCGCCTCCGCGCCTTCGCGCTCGCCATCCTCTGCGTCGCGTCCGCCCTCGCGCTCGCCGCTCCGGCCGATGCCGCTCCCTCCAGGAAACCCGGCACCTCGAAGGCCCGAAGACCCGCAGCGGGACGCCACGCCGCAGCGCATCCGCCAGCCCCCGCGCCGTCTGCAACCCTCGACCCGCCGACTGTCCCCGCCTTCAGCCTGCCCATCGACAAGACCACCTTGCCCAACGGCCTGCGCGTCGTTCTCCAACCCGACAAGTCGTCGTCCGCGATCGGTGTCGCCGTCGTCTTCTCCGCAGGCCCACGCCACGAATCCAAGAACCAGCAAGGCTTCTCCGCAGCCGTCGCCCGCGTCCTCTCCGAGGCCCCCGCCACCCTCGCGCCCGATCGCGTGCGCGAGCTGACCCTGCGCGGCGGTTCTCTCTCCACCTCGTCCACTCCGGACCTGGTCGCGTTCGTGGATCTCGTCCCCCCGGGCGCTCTCGACTTCACCTTGTGGCTCGAGTCGCGACGCGCCGCCGTCTCCTCCTTCCCCGCCACAGTCGTCGAGGCCATGCGTTCCTCGCAACAGGGCTTCGACCGCCTGCTCCCCGTCCCCGGACAGCTCGGTCCTGCCACACCTCCCCTCGCGCGCATGGCGTTCGAGGGCTTCTGGCCGTACGAGCACGACGCCTCCGCGGTCGATGCGTCCGCGTCACCGGAAACGCTCCGGGACTTCCACCATGCGTGGTTTGGAGCTGAAAACGCTGCCGTTTGTGTATCGGGAGCCATCGATCCCGACGCGGCCAGGGCCCTGGTGGAGCGCCACTTCGGCCAGCTCCCACGCAATCCCCAGCCGCCCGCGTTCAACCCCGCTCCGCTGCCCGATCAGACCAACCAACGCTCCGCCGTCGTCCGCACCGAGTCTCCTCGCCCGCTCATGGCACTCGGATGGGCCGTCCCCTCCGCCCGCCAGCCCGAGCACGACGCCCTCGAGCTCGCGGCATCCATCCTCGGAGAAGGCCCCGAATCGCGCCTCGCGCAGCGGATGTCCCACGCGCGCTCACCCGCGTCGTTCGCCGTGGAGATCGACGAGCGTCGCGGTCCGAGCCTCTTCACCATCTCGCTGCAAGCCGCGGATGACGCCGCGCTGTTGGCGGCACGCAAGCTCGTCGACGAGGAGCTCGATGCCCTCGCGCGCCTCGGCCCCTCCTCCGACGAGATGCTGCGCGGGTGGCGCTCGGCACAGTCGGGCTTCCTGCGCGGGCTGCAACGCCCCGAAGAGCGCGCCCTTCGCCTCGCCTCGCTCGAGCTGCTGCACGGCGACGCCCGCCTGGTGCACGCGGAGCTCGCGAGACGCATGTCCGCAGGCAAGGACGACGTCCGCAAGGCCGTCGCGAGGTTCCTGTCGCCGACCCGACGGAGCGTGGTCGAGGCCAATGCCGCCGGCCGATCCGTCGAGACTCCGCCGCCGGCTCCCGTCCCCGCAGCCGCTGCTCCTCGCCCGGCTCCGGCCGCCGCGACCTTGCCGCGCGGCAAGGCTCCCGCTCACAAGAAACCGCCGGCCTCCGCCCCGAAGAAGCCCGCGAAGCCGAAGAAGAGATAGACGCCGACTTCTTGCGCATCCCATCTCCGGATGGGACATTCCCCGCCTCGCATGAGGCCCTCCCGCACGCCCGGCTCCCCCTTCGCGCTCTGCGCCATCGCCATCGTCGCTTCCGCCGGCGCGTGCACCTCCGCGTCCTCCCCCGCCGGACCCCGTCCCGCGGCGATCGCGACGCCCCCGCCTGCGCCCGCTCCCTCCGCTCCTCCTTCTGCCGCTGCGCTCTCGGCGCCTGCGATCACGACCCAACCCTTCGCTCCCCCCACCGTGAGCCACGGCACCCTCCCCAACGGAATGGCGGTCTGGCACGTCGGCTCGCGAACCCTCCCCACCGTCCACTTGCGTCTGGTCGTTCGCACATCCCCCGCTTCACCCGCTGCCTCCCGCCTCACCGCGCTCGCCGTCGAACGCGGCCGCTATCCCGTTCCGGTGCCCGGAGCGCCCAAGCCCGTGGCCCGAACGTTCCGTGCCGACATGGAGGTGCGCAGCGTCGAGGGCGCCGAGGTCTTCGCCCTCGAACTGCCTCGCAATCAGCTCGATCCCGCCGTGGATCACCTCGGCGCGATGGTTCGCAGGACGAAGCTTTCCGGCACGCCGATGGCCGCGCTTCGCGCGCTGGACGAGGCCCGCTCCGCTGCCTTGCTGAGCGAAGATCCCTGCGCCGCGCTCCGGACCGTCGCCGTGCGGGAGCTGAACGGCGCGGCACCGGGCACGGCCGAAGATGCCACCCGCATCACCGCGCCCGATCTGGAGGCCTTCCACAAGACCCGGTTCGTCCCGCGAAGCACTGGGCTGATCGTGACCGGCGATGTCACGTTCGACGAGGCCATGGACGCCGCGCGTCGCGCCTTCGGAACCTGGGAGGCCCCCGCCCCGCCCGCCTCCGCCGCGTCCGCTCCCTCCGCTCCGCAGTACGTCAGGATCGTCGTTGTGGACCGCCCGAAGGCGCCCGACCACGCGGTCGTTCTCGCCGCCCCGGGAGCCGCCGCGTCCGCGCCGGACTGGGCTGCGCTCTGGCTCCTGCGCGATCGGCTCGCCCCCCAGGCCCCTGCCCCCGCGCAACAGCTCCCGCGCATCTCCGGTGAGCTCCCCTCGAGCTCCGCGGCCCTCGCCGTGTGCTCCCGCACCCCGGCTGACCGCACCTCCGACGCCGTCGCCTCCGCCCTCGAACGCGCCCGTTCCCTCGTCGGCGCGGACCTCCCGGACAACGAGCTGCGCATCGCTCGCGACGGCTGGATCGATCGGCTCGCCACGGAGCTCGCCTCCATGCCCGACCTCGCCGACTTCGCGGCCTCGGCGTTCGCTTCCGGTCTCGAGCACGATGCCCCCTCCCTGCTCCCGTCGAGAATCGGCGCCATCACTGCCGCCGACGTCCGCCAGGCCGCCCGCGCGCGACTCGCCAACGGCGCCCTCGTAGTCGTCCTCGCCGATGCCGAACGCGTCGGCGTCGAGCTGTCCCGATTCGGTGACGTGACGGTCCTCGACCCATCGTCGGGGTTCGCGCGCAAGAAGGTCATCCCGGCCGACCCGCGCGCCACGGCTCCTGCCCCATGAGAGTCCTCGCCGTCCTCGCGTGCGTCGGCGCGTTGACCGCAGCCGCGACGCCTGCCCGGGCCACCGAGCCGCCGGGGGTCACGTTCGACTTCGCCGCTCCGAAAGGGGCCCGCCCGGCGGGGCTCCGGACGTGGAAGGGGCGGGCGTGGATCCCGCCGCAGGTCCTCGCGACGCCCGATGCGTCGCATCCTCTGATCGTGTTCATGCACGGCCTGAACAAGGACCGCGTGCCCTTCCGGTGGATGGGCGTGCCGGCCGATCCGGATGTCCGTGAGCTGGTTGGGGCTCTGGCCGACGCGGGACGCATCGAGGCGCCGATCGTGGTCGCGCCGACCACCACGTTCGAATGCGACGTGCCACGAAGCATGTGGCCGGGGTTCGACCTGCCCTGGTTCCTCGACCTGGCGACCCGGAACGTCGAGCCCCGGGCCAAGGTGGACCGCACCCGCGTTCTGCTCGTGGGCCACTCGGGCGCGGGGTGCAACACCACCGGGGGCATGGCGAAAGCCGTCGGATCCGGCGTCCCCTTGCGAGCCGTGCTCGTCATCGACACCTGCATGGACCCGCCGGCCGGACCGCTCTTCGCCCGGGCGGCTCCGGAGACCGATGTCGTGATCACCTGGCAACCTTTCACCTGGGACCGCCCGGTGGATGCGTTCACCGCGGGATTCCTGCACGCGAGCGAGGGCGCCGGGGCCCGCGGAGCCCGGAGCGTGGTCCGCTACGCTCCTTCGGGGTCGAATCAGCACAACGCGATGGTGGAGCTTTCGCTCGCGTGGTGGTTGCCGATCTGGCTGCCGCCGGGCTGAGAGAGGTCCTGTTCCCCCGGACGAACCGGGTCGGTGTTTCGTCCACAACGCCACGATTGGGGAAAAAGCCCTGCCGGGGCGCTTGTCCCTTGCAATCCTCTTTGCGGCCGGATTGACCCGCAATCCGGCAAGTCGAAGCCGCCGTTCCGGGGGTTTTTGTTCAGGCGTCCGCGCGTTCAGCAAATCTCCATCCGGTGACACCTGGAACCGGTCGCCACTTCGCCCACTTGCGCGATCTGTGGTGTCCACCGCTTGCATGGCCACTACATCTTGGGGTAACAGAAGGCTTCCATGGCTCGTTGCCCCTGCACGCCAGTCCAGCATCGTCCCCATCGAGAAACCGATGGGCTCGACCCGCACCTGAACATGTCCCCCGGCTGAGGGGCCGGGACGTTCAGTGTGCGGGCAAGTTGGGCAGGGCGGTCAGGAGCGGCGAGTTCACGGGCACTATCGGGTCAGGTTGGGAGGCGGGAGATGACGCAGTCGATGACGGTGGGGCACCCCGGGCGAGTGGAATCCAAGAACATGGAAAAGCGAAACGAAAACCGGAAGACCGCGACGGCGGTGAAGAAGAAGTCTCCCGCGGCAGCCGCCGCGCCGAAGAAGACCAAGCCCGGCCTGAGCCTGAGCCGACGCTTCACGCGCCCCGGCCACGACCCCATCGCCGAGATCACCTGGGAGCGGCGCACCAGCGTCATCAACAACCCCGACGGCTCCGTCGTCTTCAAGCTCGAAGGCGCCGAAGTCCCCGCCTCCTGGTCCCAGCTCGCGACCGACATCGTCGTGTCGAAGTACTTCCGCAAGTCCGGCCTCTACGGCCACAAAGAGATGGGCGAGACGTCGGTCGCCCAGGTCGTCGAGCGCGTGGCGCGCACGATCCGCGAAGCCGGCGAGAGCTTCGGCGGGTACTTCGCCTCCCGCTCCGACGCGGACACGTTCCAGGCCGAGCTCACCTTCATGCTG
>JAKLDZ010000152.1 GCA_022703255.1 Myxococcota bacterium
TTCCAGCGGACTCGGGGGTGACGCTCCCCGCGGGGTGGACGTGCGAGGAGGCGAAGTGGGGGGACTGCAACTGCGACTGCAACTGCGGAGCGATCGACGAGCACGACTGTGCGACGGGGCAGTGCGCGGGGTGCACGCACGACGAGTGCACGACGGGAGAGGCACTGAGCCCGACGTGCAACTCCTGCACGAAGGCGGTGTGCGATCACGACTCGTACTGCTGCGACGTCGAGTGGGGCGGGAGCTGCACGATCTCGGTCGAGCAGTACTGCGGCAAGACCTGCCAGTGATCAGTGCGTGAGCTTGGTGGGGCCGACCGGCCCCCCATACCTGATCCTCTTCTTCTCCAACGAAAACTTCTGGTCGAAGGCGAAGATGTCGTCCTGCTGCTTGACCACGAAGGTCGCCACTGGGTTCTGAGGGCGGAGCCGCTCGGCGGACTTGTCGTTGGTGTCGAGGCGCAGCTCGAACGACTCGTTGGGGCGCAGCTGCAGCATGACGTGGGCGGCGCCGGACTCATCGGTGCGAGCGACCTCGCGACCGAGGTGGATCACGGGGAGGTTCGGTCCATTCTCGGCACGCACGGCGACGACGACGGTGCGGGTGAGGGGCGGGCAGGACACGAAGTACTCGGAGCGTCGAGCGGAGTCGATCACGCGTCGGAGCACGACGGTGACGGGGGCCTTGGGGGATTCGAACTCGGCGGGGCACTGGACGGAGAAGAGGAAGGTTTCGCCCTCGGCGCCGCGCAGGCGCAGCAGGGCCGCGCCGTCGTCGCCGCTGACGCCGATCTTCTTTCCCTCGTGGAGCACGAGGGCGTTCTTGAGGGGTTTGTCCTTGGCGCTGGAGAACTTGATCAGCACCTCGAAGGGGGGCGCAGCTTGCTCCTTGCAGGCCGTGGTGGATGCGCCGACGGCGAGCAGCAGAGCGAGGAGAGCGGGGCGCACCATGGATTCGAAGGGTATCATCTCGAGGCTGCTGGGACCACGTGAGGAGGTCGGGGCTATCGGGTCTCGGAGAGCTTCGCGCGCAGGATGCGGATCGACTCGCGATAGACGGGCTGATCCGGATGCTGGGCGGCGAGCTGCTCGTAGAGGCCAACTGCTTCGGCATACGAACCAGCGATGACCGCATCGGCGGCCTGCCGCTCGATCGTCTTCGCGGCCGCCTTGCCCGCTGGAGAAGACGGCTTGGAGGGAGTGGCGACGGGAGCGGGAGCGGTGGAGGTTTCGGCGGGCGGTGGAGCTGACGCAGCGGGAACGCTCGCGGTGGAATCGGGGACGGGCGCGGAGGCTGCGGCGAGAGCGCTCGCGGACGGCTTGGGCTTGACGGCTGCCGGCTTGCCGGAGTCGTCGTCGGTGAAGACGAAGAAGACGGCGGCGAACGCGAGGGGCAGCAGGCAGAGGATGGCTTTCTGGGGGATGCTGGAGCCCTTCCACGCCTCGACGGCCTTGGCGACGTAGGGAGCGAGGGCGCGCGGGACGAGGGGTTTCTTGATGTTGATGAGCTGGGTTTCCTGCGCGCTGGGCGGGGAGGGAGGCGCAGCGGCGGGGGCCCATCCGGGTTGGGGAGCGACGCCGGGCGGAAGGAAACCTGATGCGACGGGTGGTGCGATGGGCTGTGCGGGAGCAGGGGCGACGGGCGCCGGGCCGGCGTAGCCGGCGACACCGGGAGGAGGAGCGAGGAGCATGGGCGCAGGAGGCTGCGCTTGCACACCAGGGGGAGGCGCCGGAATGGCCTGCTCCCACGGCTGTGGCTGCGGCTGCGGCTGCGGCTGTGGCTGCGGAGCCGATTCGCGTCGTCCGAGGCCGGCCTCATCGAGAGGACGCAGCAGGGTTGCTTCCTCGGCCGTGGGGATCCGGATCTTGGGCTTGCGACGCCGCTTGCGTGGGGCGGGCTGCACGTCGTCCGGCGCGACCCGCGTCGGCTCCTCGTCGTCTTCGGCGATGTCGATCTGGGGCTTCTGCAGCCGCTGTCGCGACTTCGACGTAGAGGTGACGACGTCGTCGAAGTCCATCTCGGCGGAGGCCTGCCAGTTGGCCTGTGCGGAGGGTCCATAGGCGGAGCTGGCGGCGGCGAGCTGGGAGGGCGCGGGGCCGCGCAGCGCGAGGACGGCATCGCCGAAGCGCAGCTCGGTGGGGGGGACGATCTCGGTCCACTCGCGTCCGAGGGGAGAGCGGTTGGCGTAGGCCGGTTGTCCGGGATCGGCGCTCGCAACGAAGACCCCCTCGCCGTCGAAGTAGACGAAGGCGTGGACGTCGGCGACGCCGCGGCCGACGATGCGCCAGTAGCCGAGCCTGCCGAGGCTGAGGGGGTCCATGGGCTCGCCGGGGCGGAAGCGCACGACGGTATTGTCCGAGGAACCGGACACGAGCTCGAGCCGCAGGTCGTCACTGGCCATCGTCGTCGCCAACCAGACGTCTTCGCTCAGCAGCATGGTACACGGCGGCCGGCAAGTCCACGCCGTGTTCGACCAACTGGGGCATGAGGGTGGGGAGGATGCCGGTGGGGTGGATCTCGCTGATCACCTTGCCGTCTTCGCTCACGCCATGGAACTTGCGGACGAAGATGTCCTGGGTGCGGTACTGACCGGATTCGGCGTCGAAGCCGAGGACCTCGGTGATGTGGGTGACCTTGCGGCTGCCGTCCTGCAAGCGAGCCACCTGGCAGATGAGGTTCACGCCCGAGGCGATCTGGATGCGCATGGGGAGCAGGGGCATGTCGATGTCGCTCATCATCGACATGGTTTCGAGGCGTGTGAGGGTATCGCGCGGGTAGGTGGAGTGGAGGGTAGCCATGCAGCCGCCGTGGCCGCTGGTCATGGCCTGCACGATATCGAGGGCCTCGCCGCCGCGGATTTCGCCGACGACGACGCGGTCTGGGCGCATGCGGAGGCTGGCCTTGAACAGGTCGCGGATGCCGACGGCGCCGCGGCCTTTGGGGTCGGGGGGGCGGGCTTCCATTTGCACGACGTGGGAGCGTTGGAGCTGGACCTCCTTGGAGTCTTCGATGACGACGACGCGCTCGTCTTCCGGGATGAAGGAGGACAAGGCGTTGAGCATGGAGGTTTTGCCGCTGCCGGTGCCGCCAGCGATGATGATGTTGAACTTGGCGACGACGAAGGCGCGCAGGGCTTCAGCGGCCTCGGGGGTCATGGCGCCGAAGTCGACGAGGCGCTGGACGGTGAGGGTTTCGCGGAAGAAGCGTCGGATGGAGACGAAGGGGCCATCGGGGGCGGCGGGGGGCAGGACCGCTTCGACGCGCGAACCATCGGGGAGGCGGGCCTCGAGGATCGGGCGGAACTCGTCGACGTGCTTGCCGACGAACTGGGCGATGTTGCGCAGGGCGGTCATCAGGGCTTCCTGCGTTTCGAAGCGCGCATCGGTTGGCTCGATCTTGCCGCGGCGCTCGATGAACACGATGCCGGGCCCATTGATCATGATCTCGCTGACGGAGGGGTCATCGAGGTAGGGGCGCACGGGGGCCAGGAACTGCAGGAGGGTTTGTTCGTAGACCTCGCGAGGGATCACGGCACGCTCTTGAGCAGGGACCCGCGCGCCTCGTCGGCGTGCGAGCCATGGGGGTCGAGACGCAGGTACTCGCGGAAGTGGTGGTCGGCGCCGACCAGGTCGTTCTGGTCGCGCAGCAGGACGGCGAGCACGTAGTGGGCTTCGGCGTCGCCGGGCTGGGCCGCGAGCACGGTCTCGATGTGCTGGCGGGCGAGCTTGGGCTCGTCGATTGCGACGTACAGGCTCGCGACGAGGAACCGCAAGCGGGCGTCCTGCGGGTGTTTCTTGAGCTCGTCCTCGGCGTAGTCGATGGCCGCGCGGTAGCGGCGGGCCTCGACGCACACGCGCAGCAGCAAGGGGAGGACGGTCTTGGGGTCGCCTCCGCGTTCGAGCGCGGAGGCCATGTATTGTTCGGCGCGGGTGAGGTCGCCCATGGAGGCGAACATCCTGCCGCGTGCGAGCAGCTTGTCGGGGCTCTGCTCGTTGTCGAGCTTCTTGAGGTCCGCCTTGACCTGCGTGTCCTGCTGCGGCCGGGGCGCGCAGCCCGTGGTTGTGAGCAGGACCGCGGTGAGCGCGGCCAATGGCGCGCGAATCATGGGCCCTTCCGGCCGAACTTCAGCTGCAGCTTGCGGTCGAGGTTCGACAGCCACGTGACGTACTCGCCCTGCCTGCCTTCGGTGAGCGCGATGAGCACGCGGGCTTCGCGGTGGGCGGTTTGCAGATCGCTGACGGACAGGGCGTGCTCGAGGCGGACGCGGTGGGTGCGGTAGTCGGAGTCCATCTCCTTGCGGAGGTGAGAGGCAGCCTCAGCGGCCTCGCGGGCCTGCTCGGAGTTTTCTGCGGCGCGGAAGCAGGCCGCTGCGGTCTCGTACAGGGGCACTGCCGCCACGCCGTCCTGCACACGAAACGGACGTCGCTCGCGCCGCGCCGAGGCCAACGCGAGCTTCTCCGCCGCGAGCGCGGAGGCCTGATCCGCCGTCTGCTGCGTGCAGCTCGTGATCGGCGCGTCCCAGAGCGCGGGGAACTCATCGGGAGGCTTGGGCGCGACCTCTTCCTCGTCTTCGACGAGCAGGAGATAGCCGGCCAAGGGCAGCGCGAGCAACGCCAGGACGTAGGTGATCGGGCTGGTGCGCTGCTTGCGGCGCGTGATCATCGCCGCGGCGTCGGTCACCTCGATCATCGACAGCGCAATCTGCACACGCCCCACGCCGAGGACCGCTCCGGCGGGCAGGGCGGTCTGCGCGAAGGGCATGCCGTTGAGCGTGGGATAGGGCTGCGCTGCGCGCGCCTGCGCTTGGAGCCCCTCCGCCGTCGCGTGGATGGCCACGTGCTCCACGGCGGCCTCTTCGGGCGGCAATCGGATCTCGCAGTGCGCCCCGCTGCCCACGAGGACCCGGTCGGAGTCGATGACCAGCTCCTCGATCTTTCCGTCGGGATAGCGGATGTGGAACTTGAGTCCGTTCACCGGTAGGGCACCTCGAGGGCTGGGAGCCGCGGATCATAGACGGGCGGGGGAGGAATTACAGCCCGATCTCAACCGTGACCGTCGCGTCGACGCCGTGGGCGAAATCCTGGACGATCGTGGTGCTCGGCGGGGGTGCGGACCACGGGTCGGGCATCGCGCTCCAAACCGGGACGCTGATCCGATGGAGCCCGGGTTCGGAGATGTGCGTGACGTGACACGGGCACCCCTGCACCTGGTCGAAGGTGTAGCGGTAGCCGGCCCAGGTCACCGCGAGTGTTTCGCCCGGCTTGACCTCCACGAACTCCGCCGGGCACTGACCGCACACCATGCACCCGCCCCCGTCGGCGACGTCGGAGCACTCGCTCGAGCACGCGCCCGAGCGCGCGATCGGGGTCGCGTAGCCGCTCGTGCACGCCGTGACCTCCATTTGGATCTCGCAGTTGTCGAACAGGAACGAGGACTTCGTCGAGGAGTTGCGGAAGACGAAGGCGGTCTCCCAAGGACCGGTGCCCACCGCCGGGACGGCGCAGGGATCGGGGGTTCCGCCGGTCCCGCCGACGCCGGCGGAGCCAGCGGTGCCCGCTGCACCGCCCTTGCCCGCTGCACCGCCCTTGCCTGCCACTCCGCCGGTACCTGCGGCACCGCTCGTGCCCGCCGAAGCCCCGGTGCCTGCTTGCCCATCGCTCTCGGTCACAGTGCCGCCGCAGGACACGGCGAGCGCGAAGATGGCAGCCCCCAGAACGCAGGATCGTCTCATGACAGGCAGTGTGACACGGCGCAGGGTCGAATGGCGATGCCTCCGCGCTTCGGCACGCCGTCGCCCTTTCTCCGGTACACTCCTCACGACATGCGGATCCATCGTCTGCTCGCCGTCATCCTCCTCGCCGGCTGTCAGCCCGCCCCGGCTTCCCCGCCGCCACCGATCCCTCCGCCCGTCGTCCCACCCCTGCCGCCTGCGTCGTCGTCGTCGCCCGCTCCCACGGCCGCGTCAGCTCCCGTCGCCCCCTCCCTCGAGGCCCTCCCTGTCGTCTGGTCTCACCCCTGGGGAGGTTACGAGCCCGCGATGGTGGACACCCCCGCGGGTCGCGCGGTGCTCACGGTCGAGCCGGGCGGCCGCGCCGCGGCGTTGCTCGATGCGCGCACGGGTGCGGTGCGCTGGACGGCGGCGGCGCCGAAGGACGTGGAATGGACGAAGGCGATCGTGGCGGGGGCGCTCTGGCTCCTCGACGGGTATCGTCAGGCGCAGGGAGGAGCGCTGTCGCGTCTGGAGCCTGCGACTGGGGCGATCGCGTGGACCCGCTACGATCCCGAGGGCGAGCCGTCCATCGGGAGCGCGGGGAGCGGAATCGAGGTTTTCTCGTCGGGGCGGTGTCAGTCGCTCCTGCTCGATCCTGCCACGGGCAAGAGCTTCGGTACGCCGATGCGCGGCCGCGACATCGAGATGTTTGGCCGCGGCAACATGAGGCCCGGCCATCGGTGCGATCACGTCGTCACGCTGCTCGGCATGGTGGACAACGTCGGTGTCGTCGCGCACGAGCCGGCTCCGCGGCGATGGATCCTGGAGGGCATCGACACCGGAGGGCGGAGTCGGTGGAAGCAGCCGATCGGTGAAGAGCGTCCGCACGGGTTGCACTTCGAGGGGGGTGACGTGCTCCTGGTGCAGGGCAGTGGTGCGAACGTGCTGCGGGTGGACATGCGCTCGGGGCGGATCGTGTGGAAGCGGCCGATGCCCGATGGCGCGTCGTGCGGGGATCGGGGTCTGTACCCGATGATTCGGATCGGGCCGGGTTGGGGAGGGAAGGCTTCGAGGCTGCTGGTGAGCTCGTGCGCCTCGGCGTCGCTGTGGGACGCGGCGACGGGCAAGGTGCTGTGGTCGCGGCCGACGGCTGGAGCCTCGCCGGTGATCGTGGGGGTCACGCCGGATGATCCCGACGACGGCGAGCTGAGGTTCCTCGACGTGGCGCCGTCGATTCGGTGGTTCACGGCGGAAGGGGAGGCGGCGGGGAGCGCGGCGCTGCCGGAGGACGTGGAGGGGGTATTCCCGATGGGGGAGGTGGTGGTCGTGGAGCCGGGTGGGTTCCAGTCGGTGATGGGGGTGGGGCGAGACGGCGCGACGAAGTGGGAGCACCGGTTGGGGGAGGGCGGAGGGAGCAGGTACGGGGACTGGTTCGTGATGATCATCGGGCGGGACAACACGCAGGTGTTGATCGATCCCGCGGACGGCAGGGCTCGCAAGCTGGCCGTCGGCTCCCCCTACGTGTTGGGAGAAGCAACGGGGGTGGAGGGTGAGCCGGGGGTGTTCGTCACGACGCGACGCGCTCCCGATGAGGTCGTGGGGCTGCGGCTCTGAGGGCAGGCGGCTGGACCGGCGCGCGCGGCGTGCGGGCGTGATAGAACGCGCGACCATGACCGAGCGTACCGGCGTCCTCGCCCTCATCGGCAACACCCCGATCGTCCCGCTGCGTCGCGTGAACCCGAACCCTGGGGTCGAGCTGTACGGCAAGCTCGAGCGGAACAACCCGGGAGGGTCGATCAAGGATCGCATTGCGCTGTCGATGATCGAGCATGCGGAGCGCAAGGGGGAGCTGCGGCCGGGGCAGACGATCCTGGAGGCGACCAGCGGCAACACGGGCATCGGGCTGGCGATGGTCGCGTCGGTCAAAGGGTATCCACTGCTGCTGGCGATGAGCGAGGGAGTGTCGGTGGAGCGTCGCAAGATACTGGCGGCGTACGGGGCGAAGTTCGTGTTGACGCCGGCGGATCGGGGGACGGACGGAGCGATCGAGAAGGTGTACGAGATGGTGACGGAGGAGCCGGATCGGTACTTCCTCGCGGACCAGTACAACAACGAGGCGAACATCCTGGCGCACTACGAGGGGACGGCGCCGGAGATCTGGCGGCAGACCGAGGGGAGGCTGACGCACTTCGTGGCGGCGATGGGGACGACGGGCACGGTGATGGGGTGCTCGAGGCGTTTGCGGGAGCTCGATCCGCGGGTGAGGATCATCGGAGTGGAGCCGTACCTGGGGCACAAGATCCAGGGGTTGAAGAACCTCAAGGAGGCCTATCTTCCGGGGATCTACAAGGCATCTGCGCTCGACGAGAAGGTGAACATCGACGACGACGCGGCCTTCGAGATGGCGCGTCGGCTGGCACGCGAGGAGGGGTTGCTGGTCGGCATGAGCTCGGGGGCGGCGGTGCACGTGGCGGTGGAGATCGCCAAGCAGATTGAGTCGGGGGTGATCGTGGTGGTCCTGCCCGACGGGGGAGATCGGTACCTGAGCACGTCGCTGTTCGAGGTGGCGGAGCAACCGGACGCGGTGCCCTTGCGTCTGCACTTCTTCAACAGCCTGACGCGTCGGGACGAGCCGTTCGAGCCGTTGACGCGGGGCAAGCCGGTGAGGATGTACTCGTGCGGTCCGACGGTGCATCGGCGGCCGCACCTGGGGTTGTTGCGACGGATGATGGCGGACGATCTGGTGCGTCGGACGCTGGAGTACAGCGGATACGAGGTCCACCATGTGGTGAGCATCACGGACTTCGACGACAACACGCTGCAGGAGTCGGAGCGGACGGGCGAGGCGATGAAGGAGCTGTGCCTGCGCCACGAGGGGGAGTTTCTCGAGGACTTGGGCACGCTGTCGATGCTGCCTGCGGTGCAGTACGTGCGGGCATCGGAGTCCACGGGTGCGATGGTGGAGCTGACGCGCTCGCTGCTGCAGGCCGGATTCGCGTACGAGAAGCTCCGCAGCGTGTACTTCAACATTGGACGGGTGAGCACGTACGGGGAGCTGAGCGCCAACGACATTGGCAAGGTGAAGGTTGGGGCCACGGTGGATCTGGATCGGTACGACAAGGACGATCCGCGGGACTTCACGCTGCTGCGTCGGGCGACGTTGGCGGAGATGCGCAGGTGCGTGAGCTGCAAGACGGACTGGGGGATGGTGCGACCGAGCTGGCACGTGCAGTGTTCGGCGATGGCGCGTGCGACGCTGGGGGAGCGGTTCGACATCCACATGGCGTCGGTGGATCTGATCTTTCCGCACAACGAGAACGAGCTGGCGCAGAGTCGTGCGTTGACGGGGGAATCGCAGGCGCGATTCTGGCTTCACAGCGAGCTGGTGTTGCAGGCGGGGAAGAAAGTTTCGTACGACGACGAGACGTATGTGACGCTGCCGGATCTGATGGCGCGAGGGTACACGGCGCGGGAGGTGAGGCTGCTGTTGCTGCGCACGCACTACCGGCAGCCGGTGCAGCTGACGGACAGGGCGTTGGAGGAGACGCGGGCGAGCCTTCGTCGGGTCGACGAGTGCGTGCAGAAGCTGCGGGAGGTTGCGGTCTCGGGGCCCCACGTGCCGGAGGTGCAGGGGTGGATCGTCGAGATGAAGGAGGCATTCCGCGCGGCGCTCTACGACGACGTCAACATGCCCGCAGCGCTGGCGGCGGTCTTCCGCCTGGTGCGTCAGGCCAATCACCTGATGTCCCGTCGCAGCCTTTGCGCGGACTGCGCGAAGGACGTGCTGGCGGCGATCCGGGATGTGGACCGGGTGATCGGCCTGCTGGAGGCGGACGCGGCGCCGGTGGAGGTGCCGTCGGAAGTGGACGCGCTGGTGCGGGAGCGGGAAGAGGCGAGGCGGCAGCGGGCGTTCGAGGATGCGGATCGGTTGCGGGATCGGATCGCGCGGCTGGGGTGGACGGTGGAGGATCGAGCGGAAGGGCCGCGCGTTCGACGGCGCTGTTTCTGAGGCTCCCTGGTCTGGCTTGTGCCGCCGCGTGGGCTCTGCCAGACTGCGGCGGACAGCGTGCTCACTCTCGACGAAGTCAAGCCGGGGCTTGCTCTCGGCCGGTACGAGTTCCTCCTGCCGATCGCGCGAGGCGGGATGGCAGCGGTGTGGGCGGCGCGGGCGCGGGGGGCGCGGGGGTTTCAGCGGACGGTGGCGATCAAGACGATGCTGCCGACGCTCAGTGCGGATCCGCACTTCGAGACGATGTTCCTGGACGAGGCGCGGATCGCCTCGCGCATCCGGCATCCCAACGTCGTGGAGATCGTGGACCTCGGCGAGCAGGATTCGCTGCTGTACATCGTGATGGAGTGGATCGACGGCGAGCCGTTGAGCACGCTGATGCGCAAGGCGGGCACCGACGGTCAGCTACCGATGGGGATCAGCGCGCGGATCATGGCGGACACGTGTGCGGGGCTGCATGCGGCGCACGAGCTGCGCGACGACGACGGGGGGGTGGTCGGGCTGGTGCACCGGGACATCTCGCCGCAGAACATCATGGTCAGCTACGACGGCATCGTGAAGCTGCTCGACTTCGGGGTCGCCAAGGCCGCGGGCAACAGCACCGTCGAGACCGCCGCTGGTCACGTCAAGGGCAAGATCGCCTACATGGCTCCCGAGCAGGTCCTCGGGGAGAGGGTCGATCGACGCACCGATGTCTTCGCCTGCGGGATCGTGCTCTACCAGATCACGACGGGCCGGCACCCGTTCCGCGGTGAGGTGGATGCCGCCACGCTTCACAACGTGTTGCGGCGCGACGTTCCCTCGCCGCGTCACTTCGTGTCCGACTGTCCGCCGCGCTTGCACCAGATCGTGATGAAGGCGTTGCAGCGCGATCGGGAGAAGCGTTTCCAGACCGCCGCGGAGATGGCCAACGAGCTCGAGGAGCTCGCGCGGGTCGGCGGGACCCGGACCACGACACTGCAGGTCGCCGAGTTCATCCGAGCCTCCACCGGATCCATCGGCGAAGAACGCCGCGGGATGCTCAAGAAGGCCTTGCAGGACGCCGACGGTCGTCAGAGCAGCACGGCGGCGATGCTCGCCACCGCAGCCGACCCGGTGCAGCATACGCCGGCGTCCGGATCGCACATCATCAAGGCGGGCGACACGCCGGCTGGGCTCGACTCCACGCACTCTTCCGTGTCGATTGCCGGTGCGCTGTCCACCACCGGATCGAGCCTGTCGAGCGAGCCGCCGCCTGCGACCCGGCGGCGCATGGTGGGTGGAGCCATCGTCATCGGTGTCGTCGCTGCGGTCTGCATCCCGTTGATCGGCCTGGCCCTGTTGCGCCCGCGGGAGAATCCTCCGGCCACTCCGGCCCAGCAGCCGGCGACGTCGGCCGAGGCTTCCGCGTCCGCGCTGGCGGTGGCCACTGCGCCCGCTTCGACGCCCGTGGACTCGGCGCCGTCGGAGTCTGCGACCGGTGCGGCGTCGGCCGTTGTCGCGGCCACGCCTCCCACCAGTTCGGCACCCGAACCATCCACGGCTCCGGTCCAGACAGCGGCGCCGGTGGTGCCGGTCCCGGGGTCGACCAAGGCCAAGGGCCCTGCCACCAAGGGCGGCGGCACCAAGGGCGGCTGGGTCCCGCCGCTGGCGGACCCCGGGTTCTGACCGCGGTCCACGAGCGCGGGGAGGTTGAGCTTTCCCTGGAGGTCGCGCCGCGCGAGGTGACGACTCGGGGCGAGCTCTGGCATGATGGGGGCGTGATGAGCGAGCGCCCTTGGATCGCCGTCGGAGCGGCTTCCCTGCTGATCGTCGGAGTGGCCGGGTGCTGCGGCAGACGTTCGGCTCCCATCCCGGACCCCGAGCCGCGAGAGAGCGAGATCGCGGAAGACGCCGGCGCTGGCGCCACACGGTCCGCGGAGGCTCAGGAGCCACCGCGGTTCGGGGGCTGCGACGAGGACAACAAGCAGATCTACGTCGTCACGGACGACTACCGGCTCGTGCGCTTCCTGCCGGTGAAGCGACTGTTCCATCCGATCGGGAAGGTCGGCTGTGCCGCTTCGGGACGCGCGTCGCCGTACTCGATGGCGGTGGACCGTCACGGCATGGCGTACGTGCTCTACAACAGCGGGGAGCTGTTCAAGGTGTCCACGCGCGATGCGAGGTGTGAGAAGACCACGTTTGCGGAGGGGCAGCAGGGGATGAAGCTGTTCGGCATGGCGTTTGTGACCGACGGACCGGACGGCGTGAGCGAGTCCTTGTGGGTAGCGGGTTTCGAGGAGCCGTGGCGGCTCGCGAAGATCGACGTGCCGTCGATGAAGATGCAGGCACCGCTCGCGGTGAAGGGCAAGGGCGGGAGTTTCGAGCTGACGGGGCGGGGGGACGGGAGGGTATTCGGGTTCGATCCGGAGCCCCCTGCGCGGATCGTGGAGATCGACACGGCGAGCGGGGCGATCTCGCAGGATAGGAGGGTGAAGGGGCTGCCCAAGTGCCAGTCGTGGGCGGTAGCGCAGTACTGGGGGGACTTCTGGGTGTTCTGCGACAACCAGCTCACGCG
>JAKLDZ010000153.1 GCA_022703255.1 Myxococcota bacterium
CGCCGTCCCGCCGGAGCCGCCTCCCGACGACCCCTGCACCAGAGTGGCTTCCTCGGCCCCGACCAACGCGGCGCACCCCGCCAACACGACCCCAGCCGCGATCGACCATGCTGCTCCGCTGCGGATGCTCATCACCATGCTCCTTGGACCGTGACGCCCGAGGGACCGAGGCCGACGGTAGGGCTGCGCGAGTTCGACGCCTTGGCCGGGCTCTTCGACGGTGCGGTGAAGTAGAGCACGGCGCCGCCCACGAGCAGCACGCCGCCCACGCCCCCCACGATCGTCGCGAGGTTCGCCTGCTTCACCGCGTCGGAGTGCAGATCGACCCCCTCCTGGCTCCAGCACTCGTTGCCGTTGCAGTACGCGTCGGCGTCGCTGAGCTTGCCCTTCGCTCCCAGCGTGAGGAAGCCGCTCACGCCGAGCGCCACGACGCCCAGCCCACCTGCGACCAGACCCAGGGTCTTCTGCGTTCCCCCGCTGCCGCCCGGCTCCGGCTCGGGTGGCCGGATCGGCACGGAAGTCGTGGACGAGGTGGAAGCGACAGGAGGTGTCGTAACAGGCGCAGCGGTAGCAGAGGCTGCGGTCGGGGCCGGAACACTCGGTTCGACGATCGACGCTTGCGGCTCGAGCGCGGGGATCGTCACGATCTCGGATGCTGCGGGGCCACCGACCTTGACGACGGTCGCGAACTTTTTCCTGCCTGGTGCAGACGCCTCGATCGTGTGCTCGCCGGGGTCGATCGCCACGGGAGTCCCCCACAACGCCTCGCGCACGACGCTGCCGTCGCGCTTGATCTCGAGCCCCGGAGGCTGGGGGCCGGACACGACCGCGACGGTGAGCTTCGACAGCCTGGGCTCGATGGCGGAAGCCCGATCGCGCGCCACCTTCTCGCGATCCTTCTGCCCGCCGACCTTCGCCTGGGAGGCGACCTCGAGGAACATCGACCAGGCGCTGGCGGTCTTGCCCGTGGCTTCGAGGCAATCGGCCAGGTTGAACAGCGTGCCGATCCCGGGGTCGAGCCGCTGGCTCTCCTCGAACTTCGGACGGGCTTCGGCGTGCTTGCCAGCATTCACGAGCGAGCGCGCCTGGTCGAACAGCGCGCGAGCTGCCGATCGGTCGGCTGCAGAGACCTGCGCCAGCGCATCCCCTGCGAGGAGCGTTGCGCAGATCACTCCCACCCATCCGATGGCTCGAGCTCGTCCGACGATCATCTCTTCGCTCCTCCCGCCCCACTGGCGCGGCTCGCAGTCTATTCGGCCAGGGTCGAGCCGCGCAAGCCGATCGCCGTCCGGCACCGGCGTCCGATTCCCGCCCTGCGGTTCCAGGTTGCGCGCCCAGCACAGGCGGTCGAAGGTGTCTCCCGGGAGTCCATGACCCGACTGTTGCCCCAACGCCTCCGGCAGCTGCGACTTCCGCTCGTGTCGCTGCTGCCTGCCATCGTCGTGCTCGTCGGCGTGGCCACCGCCGCCGCCGTCGGCATGCTCGGGCTCTGGCACCTGCGCACCACCAGCGATCAGCTCGCTGCCACGCGCGCCACCGTCCTCGCCTCGACCCTGTCGGCCCGCCTCCGCGCTATTACCCCGGACGAGCGCGCCGACTACACGCGTCGCGCTGCCCGACGCTCCGGCGCCGAGGTCATCGTCTGCACGCAGGACGGCGAGGTGCACGTCGACGCATCCTTCGGCGCACCGACCCGCACCGACCTGGTCAACCTTCTGGTCGCCACGGAAGGGGAGACCTTCACTCGTCTCGGTCGGTCCCGCTTCAGCGCAACCCCCCTGGGCCCCCCCTTCCAGAATGCATCCGTCGTCGTCTTCGTCCCGGCCCCCGATCAACCCGAGGGCTCCCGAGCCCTCGTGCGCTCCGTCATCGGCCTCACCGCTCTGCTCCTCGGCGTCGCTGCGACCGTGGCGTTCCTGTTCGCCCGCGACCTCGATGAAGACGTCGAGTTCCTTCGGCTTCGCATCACCGACATGGCCGACACGCACTCCCTTCCGACCGGAGCCAGGGTCCCCATCCGGGTCGCCGATCAGGTCGGCCTCCTGACCGATGCCTTCAACCTCCTCGTCGAAAGATTCGCCGCCGCGGAGCGCGCCTACCGCAACGACCTCGAGCGCGTGGCGTCGCTCGACCGCGATCGCGCGGCTTTCCTCGGGGCTCTGAGTCACGAGCTGAGAACGCCCTTGAACGCGATCCTCGGGTTCGCCGACGTGCTGTTGAGCGAGGTGGACGGCAAGCTCGACGACGATGCGCGAGAGAACCTGGAGATGGTGCGCGCGAGCGGGTCGCACCTGCGGGGGCTCATCGACGACATCCTCGAGCTGTCCGCGATCGAGTCCGGCCAGCTGCGTCTGTCGCCCGGGATGATCGACTTGCACGCGATCGCCGAGGACGTCGTTCGGGAGGCATCGGCCCGGCTCATGGGCAAGCAGATCACGTTGATGGTGACCGGCAACTCGCCGGCGCTGGTCTTCGCCGACGAGCGCAGGGTCTGGCAGATCCTCAGCAATCTCGTGGGTAACGCGGTCAAGTTCACCTCGAGCGGGTCGGTCGGCGTCAACATCGAGCTCACCCCGCGCGAGGCGATCCTGTCGGTCACCGACACGGGGCCCGGGATCCCGCAGGCGGAGATCGAAACCATCTTCGACGAGTACCGTCAGTTGGGGAGCCTGAACGCACGCGAGCGCGGGTCGGGCCTCGGGCTGTTCATCGCGCGCAAGCTGGTGGCCATGCACGGCGGCACCATCGGCGTCCGCAGCGAGCTCGGTCGCGGCTCGGAATTCACCGTCCGCATGCCGGTGTGGAGCCGATCCGCGGACCGCAAGTCGAGCCCGCATGCGCCCCCGTCCGGCGGCTTCGATCCGGAGGCGCGCGCGTGAACGCCTCTGCCGGACGCCTTACCCAGAATGTCGTGCTCGCCGTCGTGGCGACCACCGTCGCTTCGGCCACCGCGCTCGCAGCCGTGGCCCCGCGATTCCTGCTGCTCGATCCCGCCATGCTCCCGGCCGCGATGTGGCACGGTCTCGCCGTCGCGGGTGTGAGCCTCGCGGTGTCCGTGCTCCTCATCTGGCTGCAAATGCGCCGGCTGCGCTTCGCGCTGCGCGCGCTCGGCCTCGGGGCCCGTTGGGTCGAGCCCGAGGAGCTCGAGGAGCTCGATCGCACCCCGTGGCGCGTGACGATGACCGCTTTGGCGACCACCGGCGTTGCCATCCTGTCCACACTCCTGCCGCCTCTGCGCCCTGCCGGCTTCGACCTCGACAGCTCCGTCAGCCTGGCACTGCTGTCCATCACCATCGGCGCCACGGCCTCGCTCCCCCTGTACGTCTACGTCCGAGGACGTGTCGCTCGCGCCGTGCAGCTCGCTCCCGACGAGTCCGTCCGCGAGCTCATGGTCCGCGTCGAACGCTCCCACCTCCCCGCGCTCCGCGTCTCCCGACGAACCCGCCTCGCCGTACTCGCTCCCGTCGGCCTCGTCGGCATCGGCATCGCCCTGCTCGCCCACGCCCATGTCCTGGCGTTCGAAGCCCGCGGCCGCCTCGCCACCGCCGTCGCCATGGCCCAGGGCGCCCTCGAGCAGGTCCCCGGCCCCGTGCCCGATGCCGGTGAGCAGGACGCCGCGATCGCCGCCGCCGCCCACGGGCTCTCCGTTCGGCTGTCACCCAACGCAGCGCCCTTCCACCTCGAACGCCAGATTTCGGGACGCGTGATCGTCACCATGCCGCTCGACGTCGGGCACGCCACGATCTCGTTCGACGGCACCACGATGATCGCGCTCAGCGCGGGTGGGATCGCCGTGGCCCTGATCGCGCTGCTGATCGCCGCAGCGTTGGGCGGCGCTGCGGGCAGGTCTCTCGCCGATGATCTCGCGCATGCAACGCGGCAGGTGCGACTCCTCGGCACCGAGGAGGTCCTGCGAGGAGCGCCCCAGATCGCGCGGCCGGCTCGCTATCAGGCAGTCGCCGGACTGGGCGAGGCGATCGAGCGGCTCGCGGAGCGCTTCCGCCTCTTCGCCGAAACCCAGGAGCAGGCCATCGCCGCCCGCGAGGCGGCTCAGCGGATGCGCGGCCTGCTGTTCGCCGCCGTCAGCCACGACCTCAAAAGCCCCTTGAACTCCGTCCTCGGCTTCGCCGATCTCATCGATGCTCGCAAGCTGTCTTCCGAGCAGCGCGAGAGCCTCGAGGTCATCCGACACCGCGGCGCAGAGCTCCTCACCCTCATCCAGACCATCCTCGACGCCGCCCGCGTCGAAGCCGGTCAGCTCGTGCTCGATCGCTCCCCCGTCGCCGTCGACACCGTCGTCTTCGACGCCGTCTCCTCCGCCAGGGAAATGTCCGCCAGAGGCGCCGTGCCCGTGGTCGTCGATCTCGACCCCGGTCTCCCCGAAGTGGAAGCCGACGTCAGCCGCCTGGTCGAAGCCCTCGCTGCGCTCATCCGGCACGCGCTCAAGACGTCGCCTTCCGGCGAGGTGCTGGTGACCGCAGACCTCGGTCCGGGCGGACGCGAGGTGATCATCGGCATCGACGCGCCTTCACGGATGATGCCTGCGGCGAGCCTTGCGCGATTGCTGCTCCCGGGAGGCGAGAACACCCTCCCACGCGAGCTCGGGGGCCTCGCGCTCGGATTGTCGCTCGCCCACTCGCTGCTGGTCCTGCACGGCGGCGATGTCGAGGTCTCGGACAGCCCGCGCGGTGTCCTGCTGCGCGCTCGCATCCCTGCCCGACTCCAACCCGCATGAATCGACTCGCTTGATCCCGCAACCGTGAAGGGGCGCTGACGGGCACCGTCCACCGTCTTGCATCCCGGCCCGGGACGGGTTCTGCTCCGCCGCAATGGCGAAGCCCAAAACCCCTGGTCGCAGCCCGCGCGAACGCACCGAAATGCCATCGCAGACCGCTTCCGCAGAGGGATCTCGCGTCGTCGAGGGATCCCGTCGCCCCGATGACGAACGCTTCGATCGCCTGTTCCGCCCCACCTCCCTCGACGACTACATCGGCCAGGAGAAGCACAAGCAGAACCTGCGCGTGTTCGTCGAGGCCGCACGCCGCCGGAACGAACCCCTCGACCACATCCTGCTGTGCGGACCGCCCGGACTCGGCAAGACCACCCTCGCGCTCATCCTCGCTCGCGAGATGGGCGTGACCCTGCACGCCACCTCCGGCCCGGCCATCGAGCACAAAGGCGCCCTGGCCGGCCTGCTCACCAACCTGCAGCAGCGCGACGTCCTGTTCGTCGACGAGATCCACCGCCTCACCGCCGCCGTGGAGGAAAGCCTCTACCCCGCGATCGAGAGCTACTCCATCGACATCATGATGGGCGACGGCCCCCACGCCTCCACCATCAACCTGCCGCTGCAGCCCTTCTCCCTGGTCGGCGCCACCACCCGCACCGGCTTGCTCACCGCCCCGCTGCTGTCTCGCTTCGGCTACGTCATGCGCCTCGACTTCTATCCCGTCGAGGAGCTCGTCCGCATCGTCCAACGCTCCGCTCGCCTCCTCGACGTCGCCATCGCCGAAGAGGCTTCCGTCGAAATCGCACAACGCGCACGAGGCACGCCTCGCGTCGCCAACCGCCTCCTGCGCCGCGTCTCCGACTTCGCTCTCGTCCTCGGCGACGGCAGCATCGATCGCGATATCGCCGTGGAGTCCTGCGATCGGCTCGAGATCGATCAGGCGGGTCTCGACGAGATGGACCGACGCTTGATGTCGATCATCATCGACACGTACGAGGGCGGGCCCGTCGGTGTGGAAACTCTCGCCGCAGCCATGGCCGAGCCGCGCGACACCATCGAGGACGTCTACGAGCCCTACCTGCTCCAGCAGGGATTCATCGGGCGTACGCCTCGCGGTCGCATCGCAACCCGCAAGGCCTACGAGCACCTCGGCAAGACGATGCCCGTGCAAGGCGGGGGAGCCCCGCCCCAGGGCACGCTCTTCTGACAGGGGATTCCTCCGCGGCTATGGGCAGGTGTAGACACCAACCTCGGCCCAGGCGACCCACGACGGCGACGACGTAGTCGTCACGCGGACGTAGCGCGCCGTGACCGGTGCGCCGAAGTCGAACGGGTACACCTGCTGCGCGGCCATCGACTGGCTCAACGTCAACTGCGTCGTCCAGTCCGTCCCGTTCAGGCTCAGCTCCACCACGTGCACAACGTCCGCCGGAGAGGGATTCATGTTCGGCACGAGCGTCATCCCCCGGATCGGAGTCGCCGCGCCCAGGTCCACCGACCACCACGCCACCGGATGGTGCCCTGCATTCCACAGCGTACACGTGTTGCCGTCGTTGGCGTGCGACGGCGCGTTGCCTCCCCATGAGCTGTCGGCCGTTGCCGCAGCGTTGGCTGCGACGTTCGCGCACCCCGGAACCGGGAAGCTCAGCGGTGCGAAAGCACACGTGGTCGCGCAGTGCCCCTCGTAGCACGCCTGCCCGTCGGCACACGCAACTCCGCACGCTCCGCACGCGCTCGCGCTCGTGCGAAGATCGGCCTCGCACCCGGTCGTCGCGTCGTCGTCGCAGTCTCCGAACCCCGCCGCGCACGAGCCCACCGCGCACTTGCCCGACACGCACGCGGGCACCCCGTTGGGAACGACACATGAGCTCACCGCTCCGTCGTCGTCCACGAACCCGCTGCAGTCGTCGTCCACACCGTTGCAGATCTCCGGCGACGGATCCCCCGGAATGCATACCTGCAGTTGCCCGTCCTTGCACTCCGGGACCTGGACGCCGCACGCTCCCTTTCCGCACGAGATCGTGCCGAAGCCGTCGTCCACCGCCCCGCTGCAATCCTCGTCTGTCCCGTCACATGTCTCGGCCACGGGCGTGACCTCGCCCACGCACACGCCGTCCCATACACCGCCGATGCAGGTCTGCGTTCCCGCGGTGCAGGTGCCCTTGCCCAGCGTGTCCGCAGGGCCCGAATAGCACGGCTTCGTCTCCCCGTTCGAGCACGAGCATCCTTCGTCTACCGAACCATCGCAGTCGTCGTCCACGATCCCGTCGCACTGCTCGGTCGCCCCGGGCTCCAGGGGCACGCAGGTCACCGCCTCCCCGTTCACGCACGCGGGCATCGTCTGATGACACGCGCCGATCCCGCAACTCACGTTGCCCAGCCCTTCGTCCACTTCGCCGTCGCAGTCGTCGTCCAACGAGTTGCACGCCTCGTCCGTCTGGAGAACCTCGCCCACGCACGGCCCCCACGCGCCCGCGCTGCACTCCTGCTCTCCGGCAACACACACACCAACGCCCAGCGTGCTCGGAGCCCCCGAGTAGCACGCACGATGCGCGCCGTTGACGCACGCGCACCCGTCGTCCACCACTCCGTCACAATCGTCGTCGATCGCTCCGTCACACGACTCGCTCGCCGCTGGAGACAGGGGTTCGCACGTGCCGACCTGCCCCGATACGCACGCCGGCGCCGTCGTGGCGCAGGCACCCACCCCGCAGCTCAGCGCGCCAAGCTCCTCGTCCGTCTGGCCGTCGCAGTCGTCGTCGATCCCGTTGCAGACCTCGTCGAGCGGCACGACCTCTTGCTGACACGTGCCCCACGCGCCCTGCACGCAGGTCTGCGTTCCACCCTTGCACGCACCAACGTCCTTCGTCCCGTCCGGTCCGCTGTAGCACGCGGTCTGTGCACCGTCCGTGCACGCGCACCCCTCGTCCACGCTTCCGTCGCAGTCCTCGTCGAGTGTCCCGTCGCACACCTCCACGCCCGGCTCCGGGGGATTGCACGCCGGAATCGCTCCGTCCTTACACCCGGGCGCCGTTATCTGGCACGCTCCGACTCCGCAGGTGACCTGACCGAATCCCTCGTCGGTCTCACCGTCGCAATCGTCGTCCTTGCCATTGCATAGCTCCTCCGACGGGAGCACCGCGTCCGCGCAGGTTCCGAAGCTTCCGCTGACGCAGGTCTGTGTGCCCGCCTTGCAGACTCCCACGCCCGACGTGCCGTCCGGCCCCGAATAGCAACTCTGCGTGTCGCCGTCCTTGCAGTCGCACCCCTCGTCCACCTGTCCGTCGCAATCGTTGTCGTCCCCGTCGCACACCTCGGTCGTCGGAACACACGAGCCGCCCGCGCTGCCCGCGTTGCCTGCGGCACCCGCGTTGCCCGCGGCACCCGCGTTGCCCGCGGCACCCGCGTTGCCCGCGGCCCCAGCGCTACCGCCGGTCCCTGCGGCTCCAGCCTTGCCTGCGGCGCCCGCCGAGCCTGCGGCTCCGCCCTTGCCTGCGGAGCCACCCTTGCCTGCGGCACCGCCATCCTGCCCGGCCCCGCCGCCGGCTCCTCCAACCCCCTCGGCGGGAGAATCGTCCGACGATCCGCATCCGATCATCGGCAAGCAGGAAAATACGACCACGGACGCAAGGCACACGAGTTTGTCCAGACACCGAAGTGTTCTCATGGAGCCACGACAACGCAGAGGGGGCGTCGTGTCAAACGTGATCGACCGGACAGCCTCGGCAGTATCCTGGAGAAAGACACGGGCAAATCATTCGTGGGCGGGTTCGCGAACGGGAGCATTGCATTCCCGAATAAGGTGTGGAATAGACGCACCCCCTCGTACCCGAGCCGCCAGGCCAGGGTGTCTCGAGGAGAAGGAGGCCGGTCCCGAAGACCGGCACGCAATGACCGAGGTGACCGAGATGGTTTCGAAGATGTGGTGGTTGGGGGGAGCTCTCGTGCTGGGTGTGGCCGGATGCGCCGCGAACGCTGACACGGGGTTCGAGTCGAGTGACGCCGACGAGATGGAGAGCGCAGGAGAAGAGCTCGCTGCGACGACGCAGCCCATCGGGTTCGGTGAGGTGAAGGTCGCGACGATCGGCTGCACGCCGGAGTGCGCGATGGTGGGTTCGAAGAGCGAGGGGTGGAGAGACGGCTGCTCCGGCAAGCTCCTGAAGTGGGCGCTGTGCTCCGACAAGGCCGCGTATTGCGGTGCCATCGGCACTCCCAACGAGGGGTGGTATTCGACCTCCGGCTCGTTGATCGCCAACGCTCATTGCTCCTCGCAGGCGAAGAAGAATCAGCTGCGCGCGTTCACGTTCCAGGGCAAGAAGGGACAGCACGTCGATCTGTACGTCGATGGACTGTTCGAGCGCGACGGTGGCGCGGAGCCTGGCCTCGACACCCGTGCTCGGCTGTATCTGGGCAACAAGAAGCTCGCGACGAGCGATGACACGACGACGCCTGGTTGGATTCTGCGGCTGAACGAGGCCCCCAACGCGCACAGCTCGAACCTGAGCATGGATTTGCCGTCCGACGGCGAGTACCGGCTCGTGGTGACGTCGAAGGGCAATCGCCAGGGTTCGGCTGAAGTCGTCGTGAAGACGCCCGATCTCGACTACTGCGCCATCGGGGAGGACTTCGACGAGGCGATCGCGACAACGTACTTCGGCGCGCACAATTTCGACAGCGAGGCGGAAGCGAAGGCGTGGCTTGCGCAGACCTGGCCCAACGCCGACAGGGCCGAGGTGCGCCCGGGTCCCTGCAACGAGCCGGAGATGTGCAACAAGATCTACGCCCCGGTCTGCGCGCAGACCGCCCAGGGAGTCGACATCGAGTTCGGCAATCCATGCGAGTTCCGCAATGCCGTGCTCGCCGACGCTGGCGACGAGACTCCCCAGGAGTCGAAGGGCAAGTTCGTCACCGGCCACTGCGGCGACATCGACCTGTGCGCCGTCGTCCTCGTCAACTACCCCGACAACACCGACACCTACGTCTACGCCATGAACTTCAACGACCAGGCAACCGCGGAGAAGTACGTCGCGGACTTCCCGGGCGTCGTCAGCTCCTCGATCACCGAGGGCGCCTGCGACGAGCCCCGGCCCTGTCCCATGTACTACAACCCCGTCTGCGGCCAGGTCGCCAACGAAGAGCCCAAGACCTACTCGAACGTCTGCGTGTTCAAGGGGGCCGTGGCCCAGAGCGCTGGCAGCGAATGGCCCTCCGAGAGCAAGGGGTTCTTCCACCTGGGTGGCTGCCAGTAGCACCGCCTCCCGCCCGCTCCGCCCATCCTCATTCACGTCGTGACCCGACGTGAACTATCCTCGCCGACATGCTTCACGAACTGGAGGAGTCCAAGTGCCGCGGCGACGGCGCCTGCGTGGACATCTGCGGAAAACGCGTCCTCGAAGTCCACGATGGCAAGGCGCGCACCGTCGAGTCGCGCGAGGCGCACTGCATCGCCTGCGGCCAGTGCGTTGCGATCTGTCCCACCGCCGCCCTCTCCATGCCCTCCATCCCCCAGGACCGGTTCCACCCCCTCTCCCGCTCGCTGCCCGACTTCGATGCGTTGATGTCCCTGTTCGACGCACGCCGCTCCGTGCGCTGCTTCCGCCCCGACCCGGTCTCCAGGGAGCTGCTCGACCGCATCGTTGCCGCGGCTGGCAACGCACCGATGGCCTTCGAGCCCACCACCGAGGTGCTGGTCATCGACCGCAAGGAGGAGCTGGACTTCCTGAGGGAGCGGCTGTGCGCCAACTACGGCAAGATGCTCAGGATGCACGCCAATCCCGTCGGCCGCGCGGTGATACGGTGGAAGCGGGGGGCGGAGGCTGCGCACGCGCTCGAGTCGCATGTGTTGAAGATCGTGAGAGACGACAACGAGCGAGCGGCGTCATCTCCCTCATCGTCGGGCACCCGAGGTACCGCTTCGCACGCGCCATTCGACGCGAGCCCAAGTCGTCTCGCTACCTCTGAGACGCGGCTACTTCCCCTCCTGCCGCGTCGCGATTCCGTGCTCGGCCATCTTGGCGTACAGCTGCGGCCTCGCAATCCCGAGCTGCCTCGCCGCCTCGGCCCGGTTGCCCCCCGCGCGCTCCAGCGCCGACAGGATCAAGCGCTTCTCGACTACCGCAAGCGCATCCCGGAGCGGCAGCGTCCCAAGCTCCCCGTCGTCCCGCGCACTCGTCCCCAACACATCGGGCAGATCCGGAACGTCGATCACCTCGCCACCGCACATCACCGCCGCCCGCTTGATCACGTGCACCAGCTCCCGCACGTTGCCCGGCCAGCCGTAGGCCTGCAAGCGCGCCATCGCCTCCTCGGCAACCGCGCGGGCCGGTGTCCCCTCCAACGCGTGGGCCACGAGCATCGGCACGTCGCTGCGCCGCATCCGCAACGGAGGTACGTCGATCTCGATCACCGCGAGCCGGTAGTACAGGTCTTCGCGCACCGCGGCTCCCGCCTGCCCCGGTCTCACCGGACGGTGCGTGGCCGCGATGATGCGCGCTTCGCACGGGATGCGTGAGGTGCCCCCGACCCGCTCGAACTCCCGCTCCTGCAGAACCCGCAGCAGCTTTGCCTGCAACGTCACCTCGAGCTCCCCGATCTCGTCGAGGAACAACGTGCCCCTGCCCGCCTGCTCGATGCGCCCGGCATGTCTCGCGATCGCCCCGGTGAACGAGCCCTTCTCGTGTCCCAGCAGCTCGCTCTCGATGAGCGTCGGCGGCAAGGCCGCAAGGCTCACCCCCACGAACGGCTCTCGCGCTCGGCTCGAGAAGCGGTGGATGGCTCGTGCCACCAGCTCCTTGCCCGTCCCCGTCTCCCCCGTGATCAGCACGGGATCCGAAGACGCAGCCGCCCGGCCGATCACCTTCCACACCTCCAGCATCGCCGCGCTCGTCCCCACCAGCGCATGCTGACCACCGGGCTCCACGTGCGGCTCCGGCGGCCTCGAGGACACCCCACGCGTCAACGTCACCTGCTTGATCGCCCGGTCCACCGTGGCGAGCAGCACCGACAGGTCGAACGGCTTCGTCAGGTAGTCGAACGCGCCGTCGCGCATCGCCTGGATCGTCCGCTCGCTGTCTCCGTACGCCGTCGCCACGATCACCGGCGCATCGCTCAGATTCGTCCCGCGAATCTCGCGCAGCAGCGTCAAGCCGTCTCCGTCCTTCAACCGGATGTCCAGCAGGATGCAGTCCACCACCTGGCTCGACAACACCTCGCGCGCTTGCGTCAGCCCCGGCGCCAGCACCGGCTCGTGACCGAGCTTCTCCACCGCGCGCGCGAGCCCTTCGCGCACTCCACGCTCGTCTTCGACGATCAGCACCTTGCTCATGCCGCGGCTTTCCCGGAGCCGTCCCGCCCTTCACGAGGCACGACGAGCCGGAAGCTCGTGATGCCCTCCCGCCTCTCGTACGTCAAGGTGCCTTCGTGCGCCGACGCAATCGCCCGGGACAGCGCCAGCCCCAGTCCGATCCCGTCGGGCTTCGTCGTGAAGAACGGCTCGAACAGCTCCGACAGCCTCGTGGCATCCAC
>JAKLDZ010000154.1 GCA_022703255.1 Myxococcota bacterium
CCTGCTCCGAGGTCGTATCCTGCGTGGCGAAGTAGCCCCGCGATCGATCCCTCTGCGCGTTTCGCACTCCATCCTGGGCCTGGCCTCTCGGGCGCGGGCGATGATCCGGTGTTCTGGTTTTTTTGTCGTGGGGTCCAGGGTGCTTGACAACCTGGAAGACGGGTGGTACGCCTGCTTCATGTCCGGAGGTGGCTCTCCGACCACGCAGGATTCGGCATCTGGAGCTTCGACCAGGTACCCGCCTGTACTGTGCCCGCCCTGTTCGCCTGAGCAATGACCCCAGCATCCATCGGAGGGAGTACGATGAGATTCTCGAAGTGGCTGTTGGGCGCTGCGGCTCTTCAACTCGCGTGCGGCGGCTCCACCGAGGTGGAGACGGAGCACCTGCCTCCCGACGCCGCGCTCGATACCGGCTCCGGCAATGGCGGCGGGGGAGCCGGGCAGGACGCGGGCCCAGGGGGAGCCGCGGGCAACTCTCCGGGCAACGGCGGCCAGGCCGGGATTCCCGACGCTGGCCCCGGAGGAAGCGCTGGAATCGGCGGCGCCGCCGGAGGCGCAACGGGCGGCAACGGCGGTGCTGGAGGGGCGACGGGAGGCAGCGGCGGTGCTGGAGGGGCGACGGGAGGCAGCGGCGGTGCTGGAGGGGCGACGGCGTGCGTGTGCCCCAACGGCTGCTGCGATGCGGAGGGACACTGCCGTCCAGGAACGGAAGTCGACGCATGCGGGGCTCCGGGCCATGCGTGTGTCAATTGCATGTCGAGCGGTTTCTCGTCCTGCGACAAGGACCTTCTCGCCTGCATGATGAAGATGACCTACTGCCATCCGTCCAACTGCCCCACGGGCTGCTGCCAGGCGGTCGGAGCAATGTCGGTGTGCGTGGATGGAACCAGCCCGAAGGCTTGCGGTATCGGAGGCCAGTTCTGCCAGACCTGCTCCGGGGACTGCGACTCTGCGACCCACTCCTGCAATCCTGGGTTCTGCGGACCGAACAACTGCGCCAGCGGTTGCTGCCTCGGTGGCGTGTGCGCTCCGGGCACGGATCCCTGGGCCTGCGGCACCGACGGTCAGGTCTGCTCGAACTGCACCGCTTCTGGCACGACGTGCCAGACCGACTACTCCAAGCCTGGCGGCGGCCAGTGCAAGGCCCCCCTGTGCAATGCAACCAACTGCTCCGGATGCTGCGTCGGAGACCTCTGCGCCGTGGGAACCCAGCCCAACGCGTGTGGCGTCGGCGGCGAGCTCTGCGAGAACTGCGCCTCCGAAGGGTTGGATTGCGTCACGGGGGATTGCCAATGAAGCCGATCGCCGGCTTCACGGGTGCCTGCCTCGCCTGGGTGCTCGCGGCGTCTTGCGGCGGAAGCGTCGAAGTCCACCAGGTCATCGAGGGGGCCGCTGGAACCGGCGGAACGGTGCCCGACGCAGCGGTAGAGGCTTCCCCGACCGAAGCTGGCCCCGGCGGCGCCGCGGGGGCAGCGGGCGCTGGCGGAGCGGGCGGCACCCTGCCCGACGCCGCCTTGGACACCACGCCGTCCCAAGGGGGCTCTGGCGGATCCGTCTCGACCCCACCGAGCTGCGAGGGACTCGCGCCGTCCTGCGGTCCGAACTACAATGTGGATTGCTGCAAGGCTGCCGCGTTGCCCGGGGGCACGTTCCTGCGCAGCTACGATGGCGTGACCTACCAGGACAACTCCCATCCCGCGACCGTGTCCGCCTTCACCTTGGATGTCTATGAGGTCACGGTCGGCCGGTTCCGCAACTTCGTCACCAGCGGCCACGGAACGCGTCAGTCCCCTCCGGCCGAAGGCGCCGGTGCCCACGGCAAGATCCCCGGAAGCGGCTGGCAGAATGCGTGGAACGAGCACCTCGAGGTCGATGCCGAGGCGCTCGGGGCCGCGCTGGTTTGCGCCGAGAAACAGTCTCCCACCTGGAGCCCGAAGCCCAACAACGAGTACTTCCCGATCAACTGTGTGACCTGGTACGAGGCATTCGCGTTCTGCGCCTGGGATGGCGCACGGCTGCCGACCGAGGCGGAGTGGAACTACGCGGCATCCGGGGGCGACGAGCAGCGCGTGTATCCCTGGTCCGTCCCCCCGCAATCCACGCAGATCGACATGTTCCATGTCGTCTATGGACCGGGCCTCCATCCCCAGGGCGCCGGCAGCAAGTCGCCCCTCGGGGATGGACGCTTCGGACAGGCCAACCTCGCCGGAAACGTCTGGGAGTGGGTCCTCGACTGGTATGCGATCCCCTATGCTGACCCGTGCGTGGACTGCGCGAACCTCGCCGCCACCGACCAGCGGGTCCACCGCGGCGGTGCCTTCGATTCCAGCGCCAAGCAGGTGCTGTCGTCCTATCGGCATCGGTCCGCCCCTTCGGACCGGAGCGCCAAGGTCGGGTTTCGCTGCGCGAGGTGAGCGTTTCGCGTCCCCGGGAGCGTCCTCCGCGCCACCCCCCATCCCTCGTGACCCTTGACTCCCACGCACCCCCTGGGTAGTCGTCCCCACGCGTCGGTCATGCCTTAGGCTTCGCGAGCCACCCAGACCCTCGTCTCGATTGGATCATGCCTTCGAATCCGCAGATCGTTCGCAGCACGAACTTCTCCCGGCATCCCGGGGCAGGGCCCATGTGCGCCCCGGCCCTCGTGCTGGTGGACTTCCAGCGCGCCTTCGTGGAGCCCGGTTTTCACACCTCCCTCACCGACGCTCCTGCGGCCTGGCTGCGGGCCGAATCGCTTCTGGCTGCCTTCGAGGACGCGCGGCTTCCCACGGTGGTCACGCGGCACGCGCATCCCGACCCTCCGCGGGGACGCGGCATGGCGCGCTGGTGGAAGACGTTCCTGCTCGAGAGCTCCCCCGAATCCGAGCTGTGCGACCCGCGGCTCGCGAGCGCGGATCTCTGCCTGACCAAGGAGCACTACTCGGCCTTCCTCCACACAGGGCTGTCGTCGTGGCTGCGCGAGCGCGGGGTGGAGACCGTCGTGATCGCCGGCGTGATGACCCATATCTGCGTGGATTCCACCGCTCGCGACGCCTTCCAGCTCGGCTTCGACGTCGTGGTCGTCTCCGATGCCTGCGCCTCGAAACACCGCGAGTTGCACAACGCCTCGCTCCTGACCCTCTCGCATGCCGTGGCTCGAGTCGCATCGTCCCCGGACGTGATCGCCGCGCTCGCGGCAGGAGGGCGCTGTTGAACGCCGATCTGCTGATCATCGGCGCGGGACCTGCCGGGATCGCCGCAGCGTCGGAAGCCGCGCGCTCAGGGGCGTCGTTCAACCTCATCGACGAAACCGGCAGAGCCGGTGGGGCGATCGGGCTGGCCTACGAGACCCGGGGGATTCCCTTCGTCGCGGACCGGACGCCGGGCGCGGCTGTCGCGCGCCTGCTGCAAGCCGAGGCCGATCGCCTCGGAGGCGTCGAGCGCGCCACGATTCATTCGTTATCCGAACAGCCCGGGTGCGTGGTCGCCCGCACCGATCGCGGGGAGGAGCTGCGCGCGCGGGCCGTCGTGGTCGCCACCGGCGCCACTCCCATGATTCCACCCGTTCCGGGACTCCCGCCGCTCCTGCAGCCCCCGTGGGCCGGCAGCGCGTCGGACATCGAGGATGCGGTCGCGTTGCAGGTCGCGGTCATTGGAGGCTCCGACGTGGCCTTCGACCAGGCGCGGGCGCTTCGCTCCCGGGGCGCGGCAGTTGCCGTGCTCTGCCGCTCTCGTGCACCACGCGCTCCGCGTTGGCTGTGGCAGGCCGCGGTCCGCGACGGGGTCGAGGTGCTCGCGCACACCGTCGTCGTGAGCGCTGACGCGGTGGGCAGGGAGGTGGACCTCGAGCTGCGAATGGCCTCCACCACCGTCCACCGTCGGTTCGGGCGGGTGTTGGCCGCGGTGGGGCGTGCGCCCCGTCGAATCGAGGGGATGGAGGAGCTGTCGATGGATCGGGCGCGGATCGTGGGCGACGCGGTGGGGCGTGCGGCGCGTCACGTGGCCATTGCGATGGGAGACGGAACCCTCGCTGCATTCGAGTTGTTGCGGGGGGCAAGGGAGACGGAGAGATGATGAAGGTGGTGGAGTCTGCGGGGTGCCCGGACGTTGCGCAGGTGTTCGTGCTGCAGATGCGCGACGAGCCTTGGACGCGAATCGAGTGCGTGGGGGCGCTGGATCCTGCCCTCGGCCGCGAGGACAAGATGGTCTTCGTGGTGTCGTCGCAGCTCGGCTGTCCGGTGGGATGCGCGATGTGCGATGCGGGGACCTGGTTCGCGGGCAACCTGACGGCCGGGGAGATCGAGGCGCAGATTCGTCACCTGCTCGCGAGTTGGGGCGGGAGCGACGCGGCCCGGTGTCGCAAGCTGAAGGTCCAGTTCGCGCGCATGGGAGAGCCGTCGCTGAATCCCGCAGTGCTCGACGTGATCGCGCGGCTGCCGTCGATCCTGCCGACTCCGCACGTGATCCCCTGCGTGGCGACCACCGCGCCGCGGGCCGCGGCGGCGTGGTTCGAGGACCTGCTGGTGCTGCGGCGTGCCTTCGGGCCGGACTCGTTCCAGGTGCAGTTCTCGGTGCAATCGACGGACGAGGCTGCGCGGGATCGGATGATGCCGGTGGCGAAGTGGACGCTCGAGGAGATTTCGGGATACGCGAAGAGGTGGGTGAGGGGAGGGGATCGGAAGGTGACGCTCAATGCGGCGTTGGCGGAGGGGGTCGCGTTCGATCCGGAGGTGTTGGGGCGCATCTTCGACCCGGGCACCTGCGTGGTGAAGCTGACGCCGCTGAACCCGACCGATCGGGCCGGGGGGAATGCCCTGAGGAGTGCGATGGAGACGGGGAACGAGCCGCGGATCGTGGAGCTGGTGGAGCGGCTCGAGTCGCTCGGATTCCGATGCATCGTGAGCATTGGAGATCCACGCGAGACGCAGATGGGGACGAGCTGCGGGCAGATGGCGCGCCTGGGGCGACGGAGCCTCCCCATGGCGTGAGGCGCGGTAGTCTCTCTACCGGAGGATCCAGAGCATCCAGGGCGACGAGTCCGCGCTATGCACGAGGCGCATCAGGGGGGCTGTCTTCCACCCTTCGCCGAGGTCCGACAGCGCGTTCGACGCGGCCCCGAACATCGCACTCGCGATCTGATCCTGCGACGAGTGCGTCGCTCCGGCGAAGGAGGCGAGATACGGCCGCAGGGCCGCGAGCAGACGCCCCACGTGCCACACGGCCGAGGCGTGCAGCTTCACCAGCCGGTGCGGGGGCTCTCCCTCGAACCGCAGGCTCGCCATCGCCGTCAGGTAGTCCACGTGCCTCGCTTCGTCCTGCGCCGCCGCGTCGAATACCGCGCGCACCAGCGGGATGCGGTTGTCCGTCGCCACCCGCGAGAACAACGTGCGCATCACCGCCTCGTCGATGAGCGTGTGCAGCAACGCCTGATCCGCCGAGCCCCTGCCGTCGGCTGCGACCCGCCAGAGCGGCGACGGATCCAGCGGACGATCGTTGCGCGACACCGGCTCTCCCTTGCTGCTCACCAACGACTGCAGTCGTCGCAGCACGTGCACGTGACGCTGCTCGTCGGCATCGTGCCATTCCATGCAAGACAGCAGCGCCTCGTCAGGGCCCCACCAGCGGACCAGTTGACGCCCCAGCCGGCCACGCGCCCCGAGCTTCAAGTGGTAGAGCGAAGTCACCACGTCGAGCAGGTCGAGCTTGCTCAACGTCTGCTCGCGCTTGCTGCCGCTGCTCAGGTTGAGCGGCTCGTCCCATGGGAGGGTATGGACCTCCCACTGACCCCTGCGTGCCCGCTCGGCATGGTGCTGGAAGCTCGGCTCGCTCATCGGAACGAGCTTGCCCGATTGCGGCGCGAAATGCAGGACAAATCGCTGTGGAATCGCACAGCGAGAAGGGGCGTAATGGCCCGGTCCTTGCCTGTAGGCGCGCCGTCGCGGACACGCGTCCCTGTCAGCGCGACGACGCCGCTCGCGCCTGCCCTCGCGGCGTCTGCCACCTCGGCTGGATGTGTGTCTTCATCACATCCGCCATGAGCCCGAGGTGCGCACAGTGGTCCGGCTTGTCGTCGCCCGAATACCCGCGCACGTGGAAGTTCCCCTTGTCCCAACGTGCGTACATGTCGAGCCCGAGGACATCCTCGCGCCGCGCCGACCTCTCCTTCGCCTTCGGATCCACCTTGCGAATCAGGTACCGCGCCACTTCCGTGGTCGAAGCATACCCGGGGGGCTGAATCGACGAGTGCGACAGGAACATGAACTTCTGGCGAGCCGCGGCCGAACGTGCGAACGCCACGAACGGTTCGAGCATCGAGTCCGACACCTCGCCCGAAGGGAGGTATCCGCCGTGCAACGAGTCGAGCAGGATCACCGCGTCGACCTTGCGCCCCGCAGGCTGCTGCAGAATCCTCCAGGTCGCCCCGTATCCCGCGCTCCACGACGACAGCGCCAGCTTTCGCACCGTGCACTTGTCACGCTTGTTGCGCTTCGCCATCGCCGCTTCCACGCTCGAAATCACGCGCTCGAAGCGGCTCGGATCGGCAAACGCGTTGGCGTACGGACCCGACCCGAGCCCCAGGTCGATCCCCACCAGCACCTGCCCGGTTGCCGTCTTCACGAACTCCTTGCGAACCGGCTCGTGGCCGTGGAAGTGCACTACCAGGTCGAACCGACAGGCCTTCGTGATCCCACCCCGCTGCGGCGCAATCATCTGTCCAGTCGAAATGTTCTGCCAGCGATCGTACACCCCGAACCCAGGGTCCGCCGTCATGCACGGGTTCTCCCCGCGTCGCGCACCTCGATTCGGCGGCGGGGGCAACGGCCCATAGGCCGAGCTCAACGCCCTGGGCGCCGGAAGGTTCTCCTCGCTCGGGGCATCGGCCCGCACCGGCAACGACGCCATCAGCAGCGCCGCCAGCGAGCTCAGACCGATCGCCGCCGCCACGCTCCGGTTGTGCGAACCGCGAAGGCTCGAACCCCGAACGACGTCGCCGCCGCTCTCTGCCACCGCGCTCGCTTCTCTTCGGTCTGTGCAGTCCATGTCGCCGATCCGGGCCATCCGTCCAGCCACTCGTTGTGGCACACGTTCGACGGACCGTCGAAGGATTCGAGGCAAGCTCTCACGCACGCGGGGTCACTTCACCTCGACCAGCTCGATCTCGAACACGAGCGTGGCATACGGCGGGATCTTCGGCGGCTGCCCCTTGTCCCCGTATCCCAGGTCCGAGGGTATCGTCAGCTTGCGCTTGCCCCCGACCTTCATGCCCGGAAGCCCCTTCTCCCAACCCATGATCACGCTGCCCGCGCCGATCTTGATCTCGAAGGGCTCGTTGCGATCGTACGAAGAATCGAACTCCGTGCCGTTCTTCAGCATGCCCCGGTAGTTGACCTTCACCGTCGAGCCGGTCTTCGCCTCGGCCCCCGTGCCCACCTTCAGGTCCTCGATCTTGAACTCGTCCTTCACCTCCGCCGCTCGAGGCGGCCCGGGCGGAGGCTCGTCCTTCTTGTCGCAACCGGCCAGCGCGCACAGGCCGCTCACCAGGGTCAACAGGATCACGCTACGGCCAACGAATGCTCGGTTCATCGGCCGGCCTTACCCTGGCCAGGGGGTGGATGGCCAGAAGATCGCGCACGGGACACGGACTCGGGCGAAGGATCGGGCCAGGCGAAATAGGAACGAGCCGGGCGCGCATGTTCCTACGCCCGG
The DNA here is from genome assembly GCA_022703255.1 of Myxococcota bacterium. Classification (GTDB taxonomy): domain Bacteria; phylum Myxococcota_A; class Polyangia; order Polyangiales; family Polyangiaceae; genus JACRCQ01. Next base: position 7,684 of record JAKLDZ010000154.1, read on the forward strand.
CTCGCTTGTCCCGGCCCTTACGGAAGGGCGCCTGGTGAGGCTATGCCTTCGCCTCCGGGTTAGGGCCACAGGTACTTGCCATATCTGCCATCCCTCCTCCGGTGTCCCGGCGCCCGCGGCGTCGATCCGGTTTCGATCGAGGGGAATGCGGGCGTTCCATGGTGGGGGCCTCAGCCGATGCCGATCGCCCACTTTCTCCCGGGAGCGGGGAATCCGCCAGGACCATCCCTGAGCCGTGGCTTCCCAGGCTCCGTCACTATGACACGTGCCGCGCGTTCAGCAAAGCCTTCCGTTCCGCCCCGGCACCCCGCCCCGCATCGGGCTATCATCCTCTGCAACTCCCATGGATCGACGCCTCCTCACCGGCCTCGTCGGCCTCGCCTTCGTCCCCGCCGTCGTCTCGATCGCTGCTCTCATCGCTCCCCACCTCGCCCTCTCCCCACTCTGGACCGATATCACCGCTTTCGCCGGCGCTACCCTCACCACCCTCGTCGCCCTCTCCCTCCTGTCCCGGGGCTCGCTGCACCGTTGGCTGCGCATCGCGCTCTTCGTCGCCGCTCCACTCACCGTCCTCGCCATTGCGCTGTCCAACGGCCAGCGCCCCGCCCACGCCATCGCCATCGCCGCGAGCCTCACCGTGTTCGGCCACGTCCTCGGTGACTTCATCGGCCACCACATCGAAGACCCAGGCCACCTGCTCCCCGCCAGCATCGTCGCCTCCGTCGCCGACGTCGTCTCCGTCCTGCACCCCAGCGGTCCCTCCCACTCCGTCATCGCCAGCGAACACGGCCTCTCCTGGATGGCCGTCGCCTTCCCCGTCCCGGGGACCTCGGCCCTCGCCCCTGCCATCGGCGTCGGCGACCTGCTGTTCATCGCGCTGCTGCTCGCCGCCGCGCGACGACACGCGCTCCCGTGGCGACGCGGGGTGCTGCTGATCGCCGCAGGGATCGCGGTTGCAGGTTTCGCGTCCTACAGCCTCGAAGCGGCCATCCCAGCCCTGCCTGCCATCGGTCTCGCGTTCATCGCCGGCATCCCCGGCGCCCGCAAGCTGCGCCCCAAAGACCGAACCCTCGCCATCGCCTCCATGGTCGGCGCTCTCGTGTTAGGAGGTTCCTTGCTCGCCTCCCGCTTCCTGCTGCAACCTGCTCCCTGAACCATGCCCCGAACTCCCGTCGCTCCCCTCCTCGCCCTGTGCCTCTGCTGCTCCGGCTGCCGATGCTCTCCGTCGGAAGACCAACTCCCCACCTCCCGCTCCACCGACCCCGCCAGCGTGCGCGTCGGCTGCCCCAATCCCCCTCCTTGGGCCTCCTCCAAAGGTCTGTCCATCGAGGTCGATCTGCAGCACGTGAGCATGTCCCACGGCACCGGCTATCGCCTCCACTCCGACGGTCGCCTCGAAACCTACGATGACACCGACCTCGTGAAGGACGACGCGGGCAAGAGCCGGCTCGTGCGTGTGCCCGGTCGCTGGCGCTCCCGAGGCGTCGTCCCCGACGAGGCGCGCGCCGCTCTGCGCAGCCTCATCGCTGCTGCGGATCCCGACAAGCTCGTCGGACGCCGCACCGGCAAGGGCGACTCGACGAACGTGTCGCACTTCGTGCTCGCACGCGACGGCAAGCCCAACTGGTTCTGCTACGCGGGCGATCGGGCGCCGGACGATCTGCTGCCGATCGAGCAGGCGATCCACGATCTGGTCAAGCGGGCGTCCGACGCGGGGGCGAGAGACTGAGCGGATCCGACGTGTCGATCGGCCCGTCCACGGCTGTCCCCTGGAACACGAAGCGGAGCTCCGGCGTGCGCTTCAGCTCCACCGCCTGGGCGAGCTGATACCGCAGGAACGAGCTCGCACGCTCCAGCGCTTCCTCCACCTCGTCGCGATCGGGCGCAGGCGCATCCACCGTGTCCGCCAGCACGAAGTCCACCCGCGCGTTGCGGTAGTCCACCGAAAGCCGCAGCGAAGTCGGACGCACCGACTGCAGCAGCGGATCCCGCACCTCGTCTTGCAGGAGCGAGCGCAGCTCGTCGAGCAGCAACGCCTCGAGGCGCGCGTGACGGTATCCCGCTCGCTCCTGGGAGTGCCCCATTCCTACTTCGCGCTGAGATCGGTGCAGCTCGAGCCGATCTCGACCTTCTTCGTGTCCACTCCCACCTGCGCGCTCTGGATGCCGTTCTCCTTGTCGTCGATGATCCACACCACCGCCGTCCCGTCGGGCTTGCGCGGGAACGTCGTCGTCGTGTTCGACCCGATCGACGTCTTGGTGCCACTGCCGAACTTGGGCTTCTCACCGATGAAGAGCTGAACCGTCTTCGAGCAGGTGTTGCGGACCTCGATCGAGGAGGGGGGCAGGGAAGCGGGGCTCGCGGTGGGCGAGGCAGGCGCCTCCGGCGTGGCCATGGGCTGCGCAGCCTGCGGGGCCGAGGGATCGGAGCCGCCGGGCGCAGCGGACGATCCCCCCTGCTGCGGAGGGGGCATGATCAGGCACGCGGATGCGAGGAGCGAGGCAGAGGCCAGCAGTGCGAAGCGAGCGGCAGGGTGGATCATGGGACGTATTGGTATCCCGAAACGCAGCGCTCGTCCACGCTCGGTCCCGCGCCACACTGCGGTCGGACTCAGGTCCAGCGGCCCTCGAGCTCCAGCGACGTGTCCCCGTCGCGCCCCCCCTGGACCATGCGAAGCCGCACGTCCTTGGCTCCGGAGATCTCGAGCATCCCCTGCGATGCTCCCACGATCTCGGCGAACAGGTTGCCGTCCCAGCCGGTGCAGCCGGAGTACAGCACACGCACGAAGCCCGCGCGCTTCTCGAGCACCTCGAGCTTGCCCGTGTCGTAGTAGGTGCTGAACACCTTCGCGGTCATCGCCAGCATCGTCTGCGGGGACACGAAGCGGACCAGGAGCTGCTTGTACACCCCGCTCATGTCGAGCTCCATGCTGCGACGTCCGATCTGCCGGATGAGCTCGAGGCCGTCGCCGGTGGCCTGACGAAAGCTCTGCAGAGCGCTGCGATACCAACCGATCGGATACCAGCTCGCAGCGAGCATCAGCCCGTTGCGGTACGTCTCGGAGAGCTCCGGGACCATCAGCTCCCGCGCACGCTTGCGCGCCGCTTCTCCCCTCAGCTCCAGAAAGGCCGTGTCGACAGCTCGAAAAGATACGCCTTTGACCCGTGGTTCGGCCATGGGACGCACACTACTTCGTTTCGCGACACCATGGAACACTCCGTCTCGCAATCGCGGCAGGATCTCGCGCGCGCAAACGTTTTGCGCGGCCCCGCCCCCGCGCCTCGCCCGCAAATCGCCTGCAGATCGCCCGCAGCTCGCCCGCGCCTCGCCCGCGCCTCGTCCGCGCCTCGCCCGCAGCTCGCCCGCAGCTCGCCCGCGCCTCGCCCGCGCACGTCTTGCGTGCACCTTCCGGACTCTGCCGCTATGGTTCGCCCCTTCGGAGACCCCCATGGCCAAGTACGTCATCGCCCTCGTGGTGGCCCTGCTGCTCAACGCCAGCGCCAACCTCATGATCAAGTTCGGCATGCGAGCCATCGACCTCGAGCTGCAAGGCGCCGGCATCATGTCCGACGGCGTCCTCGGTGTCGTCAAGCTCCTGCTCCGCCACTGGATCCTGCTCGTGGGCCTCGGCTGCTTCGCCGCCAACGTCGTCTTCTACTCCTTCGCCCTGCAGAAGCTCCCGATCAGCGTCGCCTACCCGATCATGGTCACCACCGGCTTCGCCATCATCGTCGTCGTCGCCGGCGCCATGCTCCACGAACGCCTCTCCGTCACCCAGTGGATCGGCGTCGCCGCCATCCTCGTCGGCGTTGCTCTCGTCGCCAAGGACGCCGGCAACCAGATGGGATCCCCGACCCAATCTCCCCCCGCCTCCGACTCGCACGCCCTCCCGCCCACGTAGCCGTCGCCGCAGCCGCAGCCGTCGCCGTCACCGCAGCCATAGCCGTAGCCGTAGCCGTAGCCGTTCCGATCGTGGCCGATCCGAGGCCGTGCCCCCCCCGGCCCCTCACGGAGCCACTCGGATCGCCTCCACCTCACCCTCCGGTATCGTCACCGTCACCTCACTCGCCTGCTCCGCTATCGTCACATCGGGCGCCGACGAAAGCAGCACATCCCCCTTCGCAACCCCCGTCACCCCCAACGCCGCCCGATCGATCGTCAGCGTCACCGTCACCGCCTGCTCCGTCGTGTTGCGCAGCGTGAAGTGCAGCGTGTCGGGCCACGACCCGAACCGCTCCACATACACCCCTTCGTGCGACGTCCGCGCGTGGGTCATCGGCTCCCAGCCCCCGCTGTTGAGCGTAGATTTCGCATAGGGGGGAGGGCGTGAGGGGAAATCTCGATGCCAATGGACAGAACGGGGAAGTCCTGGAGCGCGTGGCAGAAGTTCTTGCTGCCGACGATACACTGCCCCCTTACCCCCACGGTCGTCTCGACTGGTCTTCGTTCACTGAAGCAGCGGCTGCAGCACGGGACGAGGTTGCATGCGGAGTGTCCGACTGCGGCCGCTCTTGACGATTCTTCCTGGGACGCGAATCACCGCGC
>JAKLDZ010000155.1 GCA_022703255.1 Myxococcota bacterium
GCACCGTCAGCCCATTTCGGCGCCACCGACACTGAAGGACGGCGGCGGCTCAGGAGGCGCTCGCGATGACCGCGAGCAGGGCCTGCCCGTAGCGTTCGGCGATCTTCGCCCCGATGCCCTTCACTCCCATCAGCGCTTCCATCGTGCGAGGCTTGAGCGTCGCGACCGCGAGCAGCGTCTGGTCGGTAAGCACGCGGTAGGCCGGCATCCTGCGCGACTTCGCGATCCCGAGGCGCCACGCGCGGAGCCGCGCCACCAGCGCCGCGTCCGCCAGCGAGGCGGTCCGGTCGGGTTGCGGCGCGGCCTCCTTCTTCGCGCGCGGTGCCCGCGCAGGCTTGCGACCCGTAATCACGTGCGCCACGCCGAGCTCCGCCGCCACCGCCTTCTCCCGCTTCTTGCCCCGTCGCGCGCGAGGCGCCTTGTTGCCGTCCACCGCGTGATCGAGATCGGCATCCGAAAGCCGTCGACGGCGCGGGCGTGCGGCCTGCGGAGAGGTCGGCTCCACGTAGCCTTCGAGCTGCACCGAGGCGGCGAGCTCGTCGGCAGTACCCCCCTGGGCCCGCAGGTAGAGTCGACGGAACCGGAGCGTCTTGCCATCCTTCTCGAAGCTGTCGTCGATCGCGGACACGATTCTCGCTCGCACCAGCGCGTCTACGTAGCGCTCGAACTCCTGACGCTCGATCCGATCCCCCGGGAACAGGGTGCGGTGCAGGGAGCCCGCGGCGCCCCCATCGCGCGAGCCGATGCCCTGGACGATGCGCGCGATGAGGTCACGCTCGCGCGGGGTCGGCGGCCGGAACGTGCGGCCCACGCAGGCTTGCGGCGCGCACGAGTCGCACAGCCCGCAGAGCTCGCGATCGTCGCGCTCGCCGAAGTGCCGGATGAGGCGCAGCATGCGGCATCCGCTGCCGGAGGCGAAGGCGTAGACGAGCTCGAGCTGATCGGCGCGGTGCGCGCGCATCCCCTCGTAGCTCCTGCGCCAGTCGCGCGGTTGCTTCGGCACCGTGACCCGATCGTCGCCGTCGATGAGAACCCCTCCGTGGATCCACAGCTTGTCGAGGGCCGCCTGCGCCTGCTGCGGATCGATGCGCATCCCCTGCAGCAGCGACTCGCGATCGAGCCCCCGTGACGGGATCTCCCCCACGATGCGCTCCAGCAGATCGAGCGGGGGGTAGTCGCGATCGAGGAACGACTCGTGGATGCGACGGTCCGCGAAGGAGTAGAAGAGCACGGCTCGCGAGGGGAGGCCGTCGCGCCCGGCGCGGCCGATCTCCTGGTAGTACCCTTCGACGGTCCCCGGCATCCCGGCGTGGACCACGGTGCGGACGTCGCGCTTGTCGATGCCCATGCCGAAGGCGATGGTGGCGACCACGACGTCGAGAGCGCCGGCGAGGAAACGCTCCTGGACGCGGCTTCGCTCGGAGGCCTCGAGGCCGGCGTGGTAGGCGGCGGCGCGCAGGCTGCGTCCCAGGGTGCCCGCGTACTGCTCGGCGGCCTTGCGCGTGGGAACGTAGACGATGGCCGGAAGCCGTTCGGGTGACGAAAGGATTCCAGTGGTGCAGCCGAGCCGCTCCGAGGGGGGCATCTCGATCGCCTCGACCGCGAGGTTGTCGCGACGGAAGCCCCGGATGAAGCGTCGCGCGGAGGGGACCCCGAGCTGCGCCACGATGTCGTCCTGCACGCGCAGGGTCGCGGTGGCGGTGAGGGCGACGATGGGCGCCGGGCGGAGCATCGGGATCCGCTCTCCGATGAGCCGGTAGTCGGGCCGGAAGTCGTGCCCCCACTGCGATATGCAGTGGGCCTCGTCGATCGCGATCAGCGCCGGCTTGCGCCGCGCGAGAAACTCGGGGAACCCCGGCACCGCCAGACGCTCGGGCGCGATCATCAGGAAGTCGAGCTTGCCCGCCAGCCACGAGCGGCATGCTTCGCGCGACTGCTCCCGCGTGCGGTTGGAGTGGATCCGCTCTGCGGAAAAGCCCCGGGCCTGCAGTTGCGCGATCTGGTCTTCCATCAACGCGATGAGCGGGCTGATGACGAGCGTGGTGCCGCCGCGCGCAATCCCCGGCACCTGGTAGCAAAGCGACTTCCCGCTCCCGGTCGGCATCACCACCAGCGCGTCGTGACCCTCGACGATCGCCCGGCAGGTCTCCTCCTGATGCGGTCGGAAGGCCTCGAGATGGAACCGATCGCGCAAGATGCTTCCCAGATCCGCAGTGGAGCCCGCGCCGCGCGAGGGAGCGGGAGCGGGAGCGGGAGCGGGAGCGGGAGCGGGAGCAGGAGCAGGAGCAGGAGCAGGAGCAGGAGCAGGAGCGGGAGCGGGTGCGGGTGCGGGTGCGATCTCCCTGGGTGCATTGCGGAGCGGCGCGACCGGTGCGCCGAGGGCCTCTCGCACGACCTCCTTCACGAACGCGTTGATGCGCGTCATGAAGTCCGGGAGCGTCTCGTCGCGCGTGGCGATGCGCTGCAACGCGTGCTCCCATTCCCCCGTCATTACCGGGCTGCGGACCTTCTCGTGCACGGCCTCGATCAGAGCGAAACCCTTGGGCGTCGCGACGAGCGCTTTGCCTTCTCGCACCACGTAGCCGCGCGTGAGCAGGGTCTCGAGGACGGCGGCGCGCGTGGCCGGGGTGCCGAGCCCGCGATCGCGCATCGCCTCTTCCAGCTCCCGGTCGTCGAGGCTCTTGCCCGCCGACTCCATCGCCGTGAGCAGAGAAGCGTCGGTGAAACGCTTGGGAGGAGAGGTCTTCTTGTCGAGGCGATCGATCCGGGCGACCTCGCGCTCCTGGCCGACGCTCAATCCGGGGGGGAGGATGACGTCGTCTTCTTCCGCGTCGCGCTTCCCCTTGCCTGCGGGCTTGTCGGTTCGCGTGCGGATGTCGAGGACCTTCCACCCCTCCTCGAGGACGACGGTGCCCGAGGACTGGAACAGATCGAGCGCAGCGGGGCTCTTCACCTCGGTGACGACGCGGGTGGTCCGGGTGCGATGATCGCGATTCTACTTCACCAGCAGACGCCGGCATACGAGATCGAACACGCGCGCCTCGTCGGCGCTCAGCCGCTTGCCCTCGGGGGACACGCCGGTCGGGATGATCGCATGGTGATCGGTGACCTTGGCATCGTCGACGAAGCGTCGCGAGAGAGGCGTCTTCCCCGAGCCCGGTGCGAGAAGGCCATCGTACCTGGGAGCGATCGCCTCGACGACGCCCTTCAGCGTGGTGGCGACGTCGCTCGACAGGTGGCGGCTGTCGGTGCGCGGGTAGCTCAGGAGCTTGTGCTTCTCGTAGAGCGACTGCGCAGCGGCGAGGGTGTCCTTCGCGGTCAGCCCGTACAAGCGGTTGGCGTGGCGCTGCAGCTCGGTGAGGTCGTACAGCAGAGGCGGGGGGAAGCTGCGCTCGGCGCCGTCCACGGAGCGCACGCGACCGCGCCCGCCCAGACAACGCTCGCAGATTTGCTGCGCGAGCAGGCCGTCCGCCGGGAGACGCTCGGGGGGCGGCGCATCGTCGCCTCTCTTGCGTTTCGGATCGAACCAGGTGCCGTCGTAGGAGTCGGGCTCGGTGCCGAAGCGCGCGCGGACCTCGAAGTACTTCTCGGGCACGAAGTCGCGGATGGTGCGGTCGCGCTCGACGATCATGGCGAGGGTGGGGGTCTGGACGCGACCGACGGAGTAGAGGTCGTCGCCGCCGATGCGCAGGGAGTACGCGCGGGTGAGGTTCATGCCGACGAGCCAGTCGGCGCGGGAGCGGGCTTCGGCGGAGTCGGCGAGGGGGTCGAAGTCGGAGGCTGGGCGAAGGCGACGGAATCCATCGCGGATTGCGTCGGGAGTGAGCGAGGAGATCCACAGCCGCGCGACGGGTTTGTCGGAGCCGGCGAGGCGGTAGATGTAGCGGAAGATGAGCTCGCCTTCGCGTCCGGCGTCGGTGGCGCAGACGATCCTGTCGACCGAGCGGTCTTGCAGGATGCGCTGGATGTTCTGGAACTGATCCTTGCCTTCGGGCAGCACGCGCAAGGGCCAGCGCTCGGGGATCATCGGGAGGCGATCGGGGCGCCACGAGCGCCAGCGGGGATCGATCTCATGGGGTTCGGCGAGTCCGACGAGGTGACCGATCGCCCAGGTGACGACGAAACCGCGTCCGGCGAGCGCACCCTTGCCGGGGCGCGTTGCGCCGAGGACATCGGCGATGTCGCGCGCGACCGACGGTTTCTCGGCGACGACGACGGTGGTCACGGCGCAGGAGTAGCCCCGATGGACTTCGGGGAGAAGGGGGAACCACGAGAGGCGGAGAGGGGCGGCATGGAGGAACGATCCGGACGACGCGGTCGCGGGCTTCGTCCATGACGGGTCGGAGGCCGGGATCGCACGGACCGACGGATCGTTCTCGACCGGGCTCCCGGTGGGGCCCCGCTGGCCCCATCCTGCTTCACTCGACAGTGCGGAACAGGGGGTGGGGGGGAGCATGAGGACGCTGCAGAGCAACACGTTCAAGGCCAATCCGTTCGCCCAAGGGGCACGGGGGCCGGGCAAGGATCCGCCGGGGGACTCGCAGGTGGCGCTGGCGGCGATGATCGCTGCCGAGGATCTCTCGGTCGTCTTCCAGCCGATCGTCCGGATCCGAGACGGAGCGGTCTTCGCGTACGAGGCGCTGACCCGCTGTCGGGTTCCGGCGTTCCGCGATCCGACGGCCCTGTTCGAACGCGCGATGCACGCGATGCATGACACGGCGCCGCGACGCGCGGGCCCGCCGTCACGTGCGCGGAAGCGACACCGCTGCGGCGTGGTCTTCCGTCCAGGAGGCGGGAACGCCGCAGGCCAGCAGCAGGATCTCGAGCAACGGGCGCTGCTCGAGCATGGCGCGACGCACCTCCCCGTTGCCGAACAGAAGGTCGATCGCCGGGATGTCGTCCACGAACTCGTAGCGCTCGGTGCGGAAGCGGAACTGATCGGGAGCCTGGCGACAGGCCAGCGCGATCGCCGCGGTGTATACGGCGACGGGGCGGAAGCGGTCCGGATGGGTCACGTGAACCTGAACGCCGCCGCAAGTCTGCCCGGCGTGCTTGTGGAACGTCGGCGCGAACGTGATCGGCCGCGCTACGAAGCCTTCGAGCCCCGCGCCGTGCAGCGCCCTCGCGAGCGCGCGACCGTCGAGCCACGGTGCTCCGAAGATCTCGAACGGACGCGTGGTGCCGCGACCTTCCGACAGGTTCGTCCCTTCGAGCAGGCAGCCGCCGGGGTACACCAGCGCCGTGTCCAGCGTGGGCATGTTGGGCGACGGCATGACGAACGCGCGATCCCAGTGAGAGGCGAGGATGCCGCGGTCCCAACCTTCGACCCCGACGACCTCGAGGGCCTCGTCGGGACCGAGCCCGAGGCCATGGAGCCGCGCCACGTGCGCGACGAGCTCGCCTGCGGTCAGGCCGTGTCGCACGGGGATGGGCTCGAGCCCCACGAACGACAGGTAGCGCTGCAACTGCGGACGCCCTTCGCAGGGAGCCGAGGTGCCGCCGATCGGATTGGGGCGATCCAGCAGCACGCAGTGGATGCCGGCTGCGGCGGCTGCACGCACCGCGAGCCACGCGGTCCACACGAACGTGTAGTAGCGGCTCCCGACGTCGCACAGATCGATGAGCAGCGTCTCGAGCCCCGCCAGATCGGAGGCGCGGGGCGACAGGTCGTCGAAGCGATCGCCGTACAGCGAGACGATCGGTGCACCGGAGCGGGGATCGACGGCGCCGGCGACGCCGACCATGTCCTGGGCCTCACCGCCGTAGCCGTGCTCGGGGCCGAAGATGCGAGCGGCGCGCAGGTCGAGTCGCTCGAGGACGTCGGAGATGTGCAACAGATTGCGGTCCACGCTGGGGGCGTGGGCAAGGAGGCCGAACGGAGCGCTGCGCAAGCGAGAAACGAGCGAAGCGAGGGACGGGAGCCGGTCGAGTCCGACGAGCATGGTTTTGCAAAGATTGCATATTCGCAGGCGCGATGCTAACAAACTTGCGGACCATGCGACGCGTACTGGTAGTCGACGACGAAGAGAACATCCGGGTCGTGCTCAAGGCGCTGCTGCGTCGGCATGGGTACGAGGTGGAGACGGCGTCGAACGGGGAAGAGGCGCTGGCGCTGGTGGACTCGTTCGGTCCCGATTTCGTGCTGACCGACGTGCGGATGCCGAAGATGGGCGGGCTGGATCTGCTGAGCACGTTGCGCGCGAAGCAGAGCGACGCGACGGTGATCGTGATGAGCGCCTACGGGAACGTGGAGGCGGCGCTGGAGGCGATCAAGGCGGGCGCGTACGACTACGTGCAGAAGCCGTTCAAGAACGAGGAGATCGTGTTGATCCTCCGCAAGGCGGAGGAGCGCGAGGCGCTGCGCCGGGAGAACCGGGCGTTGCGCGAGGAGATCCGCAAGGAGAACAAGTACGAGGATCTGCTCGCGAAGAGCCAGTCGATGCAGGACATCTTCCGGACCGTGACGAAGATCGCGGACTACAAGACGACGGTCCTGATCTCGGGCGAGAGCGGGGTGGGCAAGGAGCTGGTGGCGCGGGCGATCCATGCGCGCTCGCTGCGCGGCGCGAAGCGGTTCGTGGCGGTGAACTGCGGAGCGATCCCGGAGACGCTCCTCGAGAGCGAGCTGTTCGGTCACAAGAAGGGGGCGTTCACCGACGCCACCGCGGATCGTCGGGGGTTGTTCGAGGAAGCGGACGGCGGGACCCTGTTCCTCGACGAGGTCGGGGAGCTGCCGTTGGCGCTGCAGGTGAAGCTGCTGCGGGTGCTGCAGGACGAGACGATCCGTCGTCTGGGGGATGCGCGCGACGTGAAGGTCGACGTGCGGATCGTGGCTGCGACGCACCGCGACTTGGGGGCGGAGGTGAAGGCGGGGAGGTTCCGCGAGGATCTCTACTACCGGCTGAACGTGCTGCCGATCGTGGTGCCGCCGTTGCGGGATCGCCGCGACGACATCCCGGTGTTGATGGATCACTTCGTGGCACGAAACAACGCGCGGCTGGGGACGCGGATTCGCGGCGTGGAGCCCGAGGCGCGTCGGCTGCTCCTGGAGTACGCCTGGCCCGGCAACGTGCGTGAGCTGGAGAACTCCATCGAGCGGGCGATGGTGCTGGCCGAGTCGGAGATGATCACCGCGCACGAGCTGCCCGAGCGGATCCGCGAGGCGCGCGATCCGATCAAGATGCAGCTCGCCAGCGGCGAGCTCTCGATCAAGAAGACCACCCGCCTCATCGAGGAGGTGCTGATCCGTCGCGCCCTGCAGAAAACGCGCGGAAACCGTACGCGCGCCGCTCAGGTGCTCGAGATCAGCCACCGCGCTCTGCTCTACAAGATCAAGGAGTTCGGGCTGACCGACCTGTGACGCTGCACCGTGCGCCCCGTCGCCGCGAACCTCCCCACCTGCCGTCACATCCCGCGTTGACGGCGACCCTCGCGGGCTCTACTGAACGCTGCGCGCGCGTCCCCTCCACCCAGCCCGCGTGCGGAAGAACAGGCAAGACATGGCCACTACCCGCGAGCAGTTGCTCGAAGCCCTCCGGGGCGTCAACGACCCCGAGCTGCATCGATCCCTCGTCGACCTCGGCATGGTCAAGGACCTCTCCGAACCCGACGGCGACTCGGTCTCCCTCACCGTCGAGCTCACTACCCCCGCTTGCCCCCTCAAGGACACCATCGCGCGCGACATCGAACGCGCCTTCGCTCCCCTCGGCATCTCCAAGGTCCAGATCCTGTGGACCGCCCAGGTCCGCGGACGCGACGTCGACACCGAAGACCCCATCCCCGACGTAGCCAACGTCATCCTCGTCATGAGCGGAAAGGGAGGCGTGGGCAAGAGCACCGTCGCGACCAACCTCGCGCTCGCGCTCCGTGCCAAGGGCGCTCGCGTCGGACTGCTCGACGCCGACATCTACGGCCCGTCGATCCCCACGATGATGGGCACGGCGGAGCAACCCGGCTCCGCGGACGGCAAGACCCTCGAGCCGGTGGAGCGTCACGGCCTGAAGATGATGTCGATCGGCTTCCTTCTCGACGACCCGAAGGAAGCGATCGTGTGGCGGGGGCCGATGCTCCACAGCGCGCTGATCCAGTTCCTGAAGGACGTGCGTTGGGGCAAGCTCGACTACCTGCTGCTCGACCTGCCGCCGGGCACCGGGGACATCCCCCTGACCCTGTCGCAGAAGGTTCACGTGACCGGCGCGGTGATCGTGACCACGCCCCAGGAGGTCGCCCTCCAGGACGTCTACAAGTCCGTCTCCATGTGCGCGAAGGTCGGCATCCCCGTCCTCGGCGTCGTCGAGAACCAGAGCTGGTTCGTGTGCGATAGCTGTGACACGCGTCACGAGATCTTCGGCAAGGGCGGTGGCACCAAGGTCGCGACCCTCGCCTCCGCTCCCCTGCTCGGCCAGATCCCCATCGACAAGGCTTGCCGCGAGGCGGGCGACTCCGGTGTCCCCATCGTGGTCGGCGCTCCCGATAGCCCGTCCGGACGAGCCCTCGCCGCCGTCGCTGACCAACTCGCCGCACGCATCGCCGTCCACCATGCCGAACGTGGCGCTCGCGTCATCGCCCTCGAACGTCCCGGCTCCTCGCAAAAGCACCTGCCCGTCCTGCGCTAGCCCCCTTCGTCCGCTTGCCCTCCCGCGCGCCGTCCGCGCATGATGCCCCCCGATGGCCATCCGGAGGGACGCACCTTGAGACTCGCGTCGGGAACCGCCCGACGCCGACGCCTCGCGGCTCTCGTGCCGTCCTTCGCATGTGCCGTGGCGCTCAACGCCCGCGCCGATGCCCCCCAAACCTCGACCCCCTCCGGGTACTCCGACTACGAGATCGAGACCGTTCACGAGGTCCGCTCCCGCTTCCGCTCCGAGATCGACCCCCACCCCGAAGGCAAGCTCGTCGAGGGCGTGGAGATCGTCCCGCTCGACGTGATCGAGCGTCGCGACCCCGCCCCCGCCTTCATGAACTCCCTCCACGCCACCACCCGGCCGTGGGCTCTTCGACGCGAAGTGCTCCTGCACGAAGGCGATCGCTGGCAGCAAGCGCTCGTCGAAGAGACCGAGCGCATCCTGCGCGAGCTCAAGCAGCTCTCCCTCGTGCTCTGTCTCCCCCTGCGTGGAAGCGCCCCCGACCGCGTCCGGCTCGTCGTGATCACCAAGGACGTCTGGAGCCTGAAGCTCAACGCCAACGTCAGGCTCGCCGGAGGCAAGCTCGAGTACCTGCTGCTGCAGCCGAGCGACGAGAACGTCGCAGGAACACTGCGCACAGGTGGGCTCGTCATGGCGATGACGCCCTTGTCGCTGCGGCTCGGAGGAAGGTTCCACGCTCCACGCGTCACGGGCTCCCGCGTCAACGTGACCGGCGATGCAAGCGTGATCCTCAGCCGCGTGACCGGCGAGGCCGAAGGCTCGATGGGCGGTCTCGAGGTGACCCGCCCACTGTTCTCGTCGCTGTCGCAGTGGGCCTGGACCCTGTCCGGTTCCTGGCGCAACGAGATCGACCGACGCTTCATCAGCGGCGAGCTCGCCTACTACGACTCGCCGCGAACCCCCTGGCGCGACCGCATCCCGTGGCTCCACCGATCGAAGCAGAACGCTGCCTACGCAGCGATGACGCGATCGTGGGGGTGGCGGTGGAAGAACGACCTGACGCTGGGGCTGGAGGCGAGCTACTGGAACGCCCAGGGACCCGATCTGGAAGGCTACTCGGCCGAGGTGGCCGACGACTTCCGTCGCGCCGTGATCCCCACCAACGACACGCGCGTGGGCCCGTCGGTGATCTGGAGGTCCTACACGAGTGACTTCCTCGAAGTGCTCGACTTCGAAGTGCTCTCGCTGCAGGAGAACTACCGCCTCGGCCACGAAGCGTTCGTGCGCCTCCAGCCCTCTCCGCGGCTCCTGGGCTCCTCGCGCGACGTCGTCGGCCTGTACGGGGGACTTCAGTACACGATCCCCCTCGGCGATGGCCTCGCCCGGGCCTACGTGCAGCCGTCGGTCGAGCGCGATCAGGACGGCGTCTCCGATGCTTCCTTGCAGGCCGCGGTGCGCCTGGTCAGCCCGCGCACGGGGATTGGACGATTCGTCTTCGACGTCACGGTGCTCGATCGATTCCGCAACTACCTCAACCGGCGCAACGTGATCGGGGGTGACACGCGGCTGCGCGGGTTCCCGACCTCTGCCTTCCAGGGCAGCGACTTCCTGGTCTACAACCTCGAGTTCCGCACCCGTCCCGTCGAGCTGTCGAGCGTGCAGCTCGGGATGACCGCGTTCTTCGACTCCGGCGACGCTCCGGACGGCTTGTCCAACCTGCGCGTCAAGAGCTCCGTCGGGCTCGGCCTGCGCGCCATGTTCCCCCAGGTCGCCCGCTCCGTTCTGCGCGTCGATTGGGGAATCCCCGTCACGCCCGGCTACGCAGGCCCAGGAATCCCAGGACAGGTCATGCTCACCCTCGGACAGGCGTTCCCCATGCCCGGTGTCGCGCCGCGTCCGCCGAAGTAGACCTGCGGCTGTGACCTCTTCCGTGCCCGCTCCCGTGTCGTCGCCTCGACCCCGCGCGCGCTCCCGGAGCCCCCGCTCCGGCTCGTCTCACGACGCCAGCCAGTCCGCGAGTGGCGCAAACACCATCTCCGGAGCGTGTCGGCTCACGAACATATCGGCGTGCGTGATCGGGATCGAGTAGGTCCCCACCTCGAGCAGATCCCTGCGCTCCGAGCGCACCTGCATGTGCGGCCACAGCACCGAGTCCCGCGGCACGATCCCGTCGTCGTTCGCCACCACCGTCAGCAGCGGCACGTTGATCGAAGAGACCTTCTCGGCAACGTTCACGCCCCCGATCACCAGGTCCCGCTGCTGGATCCACTCCGCGATGTCCTGGTTGAGGTGACGGCTCGGGCTCTCGAGGGCCTGCACGAGGGAATCCGAATGCGCGAGCAGCTCGCTGTCGGCGTGCAGGTAGAACGAGAGAATCCCCGGGACGCGCTCGATCGCGGGCATGGCCATGCGCACGAACGGGCGCGTGCTTGGCATCGGGATCTTTCCGATGAGCCGGGGCGAACGGAACGCGAGACGAACCAGGGGGTGGACGTGGATCCAGCGGACCGGCCCCCCCATGTTGACGATGCGTCCGACGCGGGGCTCTTCGACCGCGGTGAGGTAGGCGAAGGCCATCGAACCGCCCAGGCTGCAGCCGATCAGGTCCACCTTCTTCGCCGTGCTCGCGGTCCTCTCGAGCACGCCGTGCACGCCCGCGAACAGATCCTTGAGCACCAGATCCATCAGCCCGTAACGCGTGCTGCCACCGTCGTTCCGCGATCGGCCGTGGCCGCGAAGATCGATCGACCACACCTCGAAGCCCCGCGCGGCCAGCGACGCCTCCATCGACGTCCCCGAGGGCGGGAACGCGAAGAGCAGCGAGTTCGTTCCGTAGCCGGGAATGAGCAGCAACGGGTCCCGTTCGCGCACGAGCGCGGCATCATCGAACGTTCTTCGGAGCGACAGCATCCAGCCGTCGCCGTTGGAGACTTCGTGGTGAGCGACTTGGATCATGGTCAGCGTGTTTCCGTGCCGAGCACGCGCTCCGGGAAGCAAGCGACGGTGCTGCGAGCGCGGGTGTTCTCACCACGAATCGCCTTCGGGATCAACGACGCCGTGGCTTTCGTCCGGGCTCGCTCCGCCCCTCGCGTTGCGCGCTGCATCATCGCCGCGTGTCGCGTCGGCTCGATCGTCCGCACCGCTGCGTGGTACTGTCGCGGGGCGTCGTGCTTCCGGAACCCTGTCTCCTCGCGTGGGGAGTGGGGCCCGAGGGGCTGGAGGAAGGCAACGGAGATGAGCGGCAGTCGACGGATCGCGGTAGTGCTCGGCGTGGCGGGAACGTTTGCTTTGCTGCACGGCTGCGCGGCGAGTGACAGCGAGACGAGCACGGGATCCGGGTGGGGCGGCGCGGGAGGGAAGGACGCGGGGACCTCCGAAGCGGCTGCGGGCCAGGCGGGCACCTCCGTGGGAGGCAGCGCAGGGGCCTCGGGCGGAGGCAGCGCGGGAACGTCGAGCGGAGGAGGCGCGGGCGCTTCCGTCGGGGGGAGTGCAGGGGAGTCGCAAGGGGGCAGCGCCGGCGAATCCAGCGGTGGTGCGGCGGGAACCGGAGGCGGGATCGCTCCGGAGCCGCAGCCCGAGGGCGGCGTCGAGGCGGGGGCGGATGCAGAGTCTGACGCGGGCCTCGAGGC
>JAKLDZ010000156.1 GCA_022703255.1 Myxococcota bacterium
GCCTGTCCCGACGACCCCGCCGAGGCGTCGGCCACCGCCCCGCCCGCGCCCCCCTTGCCTGCCGAAGCGTCTCCCGCAGCCCCCGACTGCGCGTCCACCGACGCATCCTGCGAAGCCCCTGCCGTGCCTCCGAGGCCGGGCGACCAATCGTCGGTCGCGTCGTCTCCGCAGGAGACCACCGCAAGGAGCGCAGCACCGGCGCACAAGGTCGAGCGAAAGAGGTGGGATCGCAACATCATGGAAGCGGAGTGTACCAGCGTTGGCTTTGCAGGGGACCAACTTGGAGCGAGCGGACGGATGCGCCGTGTCTCGAACTCGCGGCAGGCGTGGTCGCAGACGATCCCTATTGCCTGCGGCGGTGCGATCCGGTCAGCCGGTCAGGATTGGACCTGCGACGGCGCCGCTGACGAAGTCGGCGTGATTCGCACGAGCGATCACCTTGCTGGCAAAGGAGCTACGTGAGACAAATCGGTTCATGGAGAAGAGCTGGTGTCGTCTCGGCCCGCGTGCCGGCGTGGTTGCGTTGATCCTCCTGGCTGCATGCTCGAGCAAGGAGAACACGGTCAACATCCACAACGGAACCGCGGGGAGCGCTGGGGCGGCAGCGGAGCTGCCGGACTGCTCCGACGCGGGATCGGCGTCGCAGACACGGGGATCGCCGATGGCGCCTGTGGGCAACCTCGCAGGTCAGTGCTTCTGGATGGACGTGCGCGAGGCGTCGATCGAGGAGTACGCCGCCTTCGTTGCCGGGGGACACGCCGAAACCGCCCCGTTCTGCGCGTGGAACACGTCGTACGATCCGGTCTGCGCCGAGGCCGGTTCGGGCGAGGCGGGAGCGGGCGACGTCACGCTGCCGGTGACGTGCGCGGACTGGTGCGACGCCTACTCGTTCTGCAAGTGGGCGGGGAAGTCGCTGTGCAAAGGGGAGTATGGGAATCCGGCCGATGCGGCGCGCAGCGACTGGTACGCGGTCTGCTCTCACGGCGCGGTGCGGGAGTATCCGTATGGGGAATACACGCCCGACGCGTGCAACGGGATGGAGAAGGGGGTTGGGGCCGCGCTCGCCGCGGGAGGGCAGGCGTCGTGCGCGACGCCGGAGGGCGTTCTGAACTTGAGTGGAAATGTCGCGGAGTGGGTCGACGAGTGCATCGACGAGACGGGCGCCGGGGACAAGTGCAACGTGAGAGGCGGCTGGTTTGCGTCGGATGCGAACGCGCTGCGATGCGGGGAGAAGCGCGCGATCACGCGCGACGCGCGCTTCGATTGGGCAGGATTCAGGTGCTGCGCGTACGGCCCCGAGGACTGAGGACAAGCGAACAAGCGTCAACGCCCGCAAAGATTCGGCAGCCACCCCTGTCTCGCTCCCCCTCCGAGCCTCATTCGTTTGCGCGTGGGACGCCGTGCCCTTCTCCCGCTGATTCCGGTGCGGTGAAATACGGCCCCTCCGGCGCCATTGCTCCGGAACCCCGACGGACCCTGGAACGAGTGCTTCGCCGAGTCGTGCTGCGCTCCCGGAGACGAGCCGCGACTCACCCGCCGCACGGGAGGAACTGCACGAAGATCGCGTTTCGGGGCGAGGTGCGGCTTCGGGCAGACCAGGCCAGCAGCACCCCTCGCGGATGCTCCAACGGAACTGCCACGGGATGTCCCATGCTCCCATATCGGGAAATCGGCAGCTCGAGCTGCGGACCCTCGTGCCCCAGAGACGCGTCGAGTCCCTGCACCACAACCCTCGATCGGCCCAGCGTATGATCGGACTTCGATCCGTCGCCGTCCTCCGCCCAACCCACCAGCTTCCCCGTCGGCGTCGACCCGATGAACGGACGGGCAAGCGGACGCGCCGTCGAGCTCACCACGTGATCGGGTCCGACCGGATTCCCGTCCTGATCCAGCTCCTCGACGTGCACCACCCGCGGTTCGCCCGAATCCGGCCCTTCGTCGAATACCACGAACACACCGTCGAGCGTCGGATACCCCGGCGACCAGGACGGCGTGCCCATCTCGAACGAAGAGGCGAACTCGATGCTGTTGGACCCCGGCTTCAAGCGCAGGCGCGTGACCACGACGGCCCGCTCGCGGCACAGGACGTCTCCCGGCGTGCAACCCTTGAAACGCGTGGCCATCAGGTAGGTCGAGCCGGACCAGGAAATCGACGACTCCAGCATGTCGGAGCCGACTGGAGCGGACGTCGCAAGAGGGCCGATTCGGACCTCGCCCTCCGGCGACAGCACAGCGACCCACGCCGCGGCTCCCTTTCCTCCCTGCCACGTCATGCCGTAACCCCAACCCTCGTATTGTCCGCTCTGGGTGTGGACGAATCCCATCCCCGCCGCCAGACCGTTCGGCGTCCATCCCGTCGTCGCGACCTGCACCGGTGCCCCCGGCGTCCACGAGGGAATGTCCACCGCGCGAAACACGTTGCCCGGACCGTCCGCTCCCCACACCAACGCCAACTGCCGCAGCTCCCCCGGCGCGTGAACCATCTGGGCATAGGTCATCCCGCCGCCCAGGGAGATTGGCGCATTGGACTCCACGACGGTGCCCGCGGGCGTTGGTTGGTGCACGGTCAGCGCGACGAGCCGGATGGCCCCGCCGACGGTTTGCAGCGCGACACGGGCGGGGGCAGGCGCAGACGGATTGCCCGGATCGATGACGGCCATGGAGGGCGTGTGCAGGTCCTGATCGGGCAACGAGAGAATCTCGACCGGCTCGCCCACAGGGACCAACGGGCATGCGGTGGGAGCCGCGTCCAGGGCCGCCTCCGGTGCGATCGAGTCGGTTCCGACGTCCGTCGCGGCGTCTTCGAAAGCACCAGCGTCGCCGCGCTCCGACCACTCGAAGAGCGGCGTTCGAGCACCGCAGTGCGCGGCGAGCGCACTGAGGCACAGCGCACAACCTGGGAGAAGGAAGCGACGGCCCAGTTCGATTCCCATGGCAACTGGAGTACCAGGGACGGGAGAGCGTCACAAGGCGCGCGGCGAGGGGAGCAGGGCGCGTCTTTGCCATCGGGCCGGGCGCTCCTGCAGGAGGGAAGGCCCCGGCTCGTGCACAAGCCCGAGGCCGCTGCCACCGCTCCCTCCTCCTCGGGTCGCGTTGCAGGCAGCGCGGTGGAGCGAGAGCGCGTGGCCCGGCCCAGCCCTTGCGAAGGCCCCCTCACCGTGATTGGATCGACACAGGCGCCGTTCCCGGCACCCCCTTCCTTTCGAGGCCCGAATTGACTCACGACCTTGTACGCTTTGCGGTCCGCCTTGCGCCCTTCGCACTGGCACTCTCGTGCGCGACCTGCTCTTCTCCGGCCGAAGAGAAGAGCTGGACGATCCCGGCAGGGCAGGACGTCACGCTCACGGACACGGCGTCCGACGGAACGGAGCGGATCCTGCGGGTGCCGGCGGGGACGTTCGGGGCGAGCATGGATGGAGCCATCGAGGCATCGGATCCCGATGCGGTGCTCGACGTCGCGGCGTTTGTCGCGCGCACGGGGAATGAGCCGCTTTCCTATCCGGTGGTCGCGAAGTTCTCGGCGCTTCAGGTTGCGGCGGGCGATGGCCCGATGACCCTTCGAATGGAGTTGAGCGAATCCCAGATTCAGGCCGTGTCAGACGCCGGCAGGACCATTGTCGGGCGCTATCGTGTGGACGGCAATCGAATCGGCGCGGAGCCGTCGAGCGGGCAGGGGGATTGGGAGCTCGCGCTGGGAGCCGTGAGGAAGGACGCGGACACCGGGAAGGTCTTCCTGGACGTTCCGGTGTACGCCACGGCGGAGAGGATGACGTTTGTCGCGGCGAGCAGCCCTGGGTTCAAGCTCTACGGCCTGCCCGCCAAGACCATGGGAGCCGGCGGCTCGGCGCCGTCGGATGGCACGCCACCGCTCACGCGACCGTGGGTGGCTGTCTGCGAGAGCGGCATGGATCCCGCGACCGATCCCCGACTCGCGAAGGTCTACACCATGGTGTCCGAAAGCTCGTCGTGGCTCGCCGGCAAGGGCTATGCGAAGGCCGGCCTGAGCTCGAAGGAGTACTGGGAGATCGAATCGCTCGCGCAGATCGACGCATCGGCGGTCCTGGGAGGCACGAACACAGCGTCCGATGGCACGAGGTACAACGTCGTGCTGATAACCAATCAGGTGTTCTGCGGCGAGAGCGTGGCATCGGCGGCCGGGTGCTATTACGGAGAGACCCGTGCGATCGAGCTGCTCCCCACGGTGGCGGAGCTGCCTCTGGCGGGGATGAACGGGATGGGCGACGCCGCCGCGCACGAGCTGGTGCACGCGGTGCAGCTCGCCGAGGCGCCCACGCTGTTCACGCGCGTGGGCCCGGATGGCAAGGCGGATCCGCGCCGGCATTGGATCACCGAGGGGACCGCCTCGGCGATGGGGTTCTGGCGTCTCGCCGGCGAGGACCCCGCGCTGTTCATGGCCTCGCGCTACCATGGCGGCTGGAGGCTGTGGGAGACCTTCCACGAGCTCGCCTCGAGCACCGGCCTCGATGCCTATCGCGTGTGGGAGTACTACGGGCTCCTCGGCAACGGAGACCTCGGATACGTGCATTCCCTTCTCACGAACATCGAGGCCTCCGGCCCGACCGGCAGCACCTACGCCGTGATGGACCGGGCGCTGCGCGCCACGATGGGCGAAGCGCTGAAAAACGAGGTCGCGGCCCTCGCGGCGGAGTCCTCCAACGGCTCGCTGCAGGAGTCGATCGAAGCCTCGAGCACCCTCGGACTGTCGCTCATCAAGACCGCGATCCATCGCAGTCCCACGATGGGGTACCCGCACTGCTCCGAGGAGTTCGTGATCGACATCCCGGCGGAGGCCTCTCCGAAGCGAGCGACGTTTTCCTGGCTTGCGGCGCCGATGAGCATGACCTGCATACGGGTGCGATCGGTCGACCACCTCGACCGGCACGGCGAGAGCTGCATCAAGCTGACGGTAGAGGGCACGACGCCGACGGGTGCGCAGGTGATGGTGCCCAGCGGCGCCACCGTGCTCAACTCCGCGCAGCGCAAGCAGCCGTTCGCCTATGACTGGGACACCCTCTGGATCCATGGCGACCAGGCGTACCTGTACCTCGTCAACATCGACATGAACGGCGCAGCGGCCGACGACAGCGGGACGAACCTCGCAGGCCAGACCGTCACGGCGGAGATCGACCCGACCTGCGGTGTCGCCCCGGATCCGTTCCAGGTCGAGTGCTACGAGACCAAGGTCGTCTGCACCGAGAAGGGCTGCGGACTCTACATGAAGTCCCCGGAGCCCGACGGCTGCTGGGTGGAGATCGCGTCGTGCGACGGTGCAGGCAACTGCTACCAGAACAAGCGCAATGAGGACGTGCCCCTCGACGGTTTCGGGGTCTGCGCAGGTACGTCGGAGCTCATGCACGACGTGCAGCCGGAAGGTGCGCCCGCAGTCGGATACGACGACGCGAAGCTGCCCGAGAGCGGACGGTGCGGCGAGCTGAATGCCTGCCGACGCATCATCCTGTGCGCGAAGTGAAGCGTGTTGCGGCGCGGCACGGTTGACCTCCAACCAGTGGACGGAAAGAATGCTTCCATGCTGCACGCCGGCTCGATCCTCCGCTCACGCACGCCGCTGCTCTTCGTACCCTCCGTCCTGCGCCTGATCGCGATGGCGTCGCTCGCGGCGCTTGCCGCCGCTTGCTCGTCGGAAGACGACACCACCTGGAACGCGAAGCCCGGCCAGAACGACGCAGGCGCCGACGCGCAGCCCGACAGCTCGCCGGGCGACGTCACCGCATCCGAGCCGTCGGAAGGGGATGCAGGCAACGACTCGGCGACCGACGACTCCTCGATCCCGGACACGTCGGTTCCGGACACGACGGAACCCGACGCAGAGCCCATCGACACGGCGACCTGTGTGCAGTCGATGCAGGCGTGCTCGGGGGCGGACACCTGCTGTGACGGGCGCACGTGCGGGACGACGACGCTGGGGCAGGTGTGTTGCGGGAACGAGGGGATCGCGTGTGCGACCTCCGACGGTGCGGACTGCTGCGGGGATCTCCTGTGCGTGGACAAGCGTTGCCAGAAGGGCGAGGCGATGTTCAAGGCGCCGTACAGTTGCGGCCAGAGCTGGACGTACGATCATCACAGCGCGGAGGTGAGGGAAGCGCTGGACTTCATCCGCGACGACGGGGGGCAGACGAACGGCGCGCCGGTGCTGGCGTCGGCCGAGGGGGTTGCGACGCAGCACTCGCAGCCGAGCGGGGCGGGGAACTACATCGTGGTCACTCACAGCGGCGGGTGGCAGACGTACTACTTCCACCTGTCGTCGTTCTCGGTGGCCGACGGAACGCACGTGATGCAGGGGCAGACGATCGGGCTGACGGGGACGACGGGAGCGTCATCGGGGCCGCACATCCACTACGAGCAACTGCTGAACGGGGTGGGGCAGAAGATCAAGATCAACGGCGTGTCATTGGAGCCGTATCCGAGCTACTACAACGAGAAGTCGTTGGTGAGCGACAACGGGTGCAGCGGCGAGGGCAAGCCGTACATGACCTGGGGGAGTAACCGGCCCGTGCACGCGGAGGCGAACCTGTCTTCGCCCGTGGTGGGGACCTTGCCGGGGCCGACGCTCGTGTACGTGGTGTGTCAGACGCAGGGGGAGTCGGTGACGGCCGAGGGGTACACCAACGATTGGTGGTCGAAGCTGAGCGATCCCGCGGGCTATGTCTCGAACATCTACATCGACGATCCGGCGTCGAAGCTGCCCGGGGTTCCGGACTGCTGAGGCCGGTCGCGGGATGAGCCGACAGCCCGTGCAGGCGACTCCGTCGAGACTGGCGGCTCGAACCGGGGCGCGCGACCTCGCCGGATGACCGCCCCCCAAGTGCCCGTCGAGCTCCCCTGACCACCAACGCGACTCGTCGGCTGCTACAATGACCCCTCCCTGGAGGTCCCCATGCGTTTCTCCCGATCCGTTTCCCTCGCTGCCGCGGTCTTCGCCCTCGCCACGCACACCGCGTGTTCTTCGTCAGACGACGGTGCCGGCGGTTCCGCGCCGGATCAGGACGCCGCCGTCGAAGCGGCAATCGAAGCATCGGACGAAGCCGCGATGGAAGCCTCGGCCGAGGCGGCCATCGAAGCCGCGACGGAAGCAGGTGAGGAGGCGGCCGTCGTTCCGACCGCCCAGGAGCAGGAGCCCAACAACGGCGCGACGGACACCGAGTACAACGATCTTCCGATTGGCACGCAGGTCTCAGGTGCGATTCAGGACAAGGGCGATCCGGACATCTTCCGGGTGCCTGCAGAGCCGGGGAAGGTCTATCTCGCCACGCTCACCGCGCTGGGGTCGGCGCTCCAGGGCAATCTCACCGTGATGGACACGGGACGCGACGGCGATCCGGAGGGGAGCGACTACGTGAAGCTGGCGAATGCGACCGGCACCTCAGCCACTCTCGCGTGGCTTGGAATGGGCGAAGGCGGGCACTTCGTAGTGGTTCGCGACAAGCGAAACCTCGAGAGCGCCACCGTCGGCGACGCCGACTTCAAGTATCAGCTGATCGTCGAGGAGCGTCCCGCCACCGAATTCGAGGGCGGAGCGCTCGACTTCATCCTGCCCATGACCGGCAAGCTGTCGAGCGTGGGCGACCTGAAGCTCTACCCCTTTGACGGCACCGCGGGCAGTGACATCGTCGTGAAGCTCGATGCCTCCGGCGACATGGACGGCCGGCTCATGATCTTCGCCAAGGGCACCGGCTCCTGGATCGCTCGCAACGACAACCAGTCGCAGTCGAACATCGATCCGCTGATTGATGCCTTCCTGACCGAGAGCGGCGCGATGTGGCTGGTGGTGGAGAACGTGGACCACGCGGCCACGGGCCTGGACTACGCGCTCACGGCGACGATGCCGTGAGCATCATCGGGGTCAGGAGCGGGACGCGCCGCGGTCGACGAGCCTTCGGGCGGATCGATCCCGCTCACGCGCCGAGCTGGTCGAGCATTTCGGAGGCGCCGCGTTCGAGGAGCTGGTTGTGGCATTCGCGCGCCAGGTCGCGGGCGAGCACGAGCTCCTTGAGGGCCAGCTCGCGGTCGCCCTTGCGGAACGCGAGGGTGCCGAGCAGGTAGCGGCCGTTGAGGGAGTCCCAGATGTAGCCTTTGGACTGGGCGAGCTCGATGAGCTCGCGGAGCTTCTCGACGGGGTCGCCGCGGCCTTTTTCGCCTTCGAGGAAGGTGAGGTACATGAGGTTGTGGGAGGCGAGGCGAGCGTAGCCGTACTCGCGGCAGGTGGCGTGGGAGTCGCGGAAGGCGACGTGAGACCGGGCGAAGTTGCCGATCCAGAGCAGGGAGTCGCCCATGTTGTGCAGGTTGAGCGCGACCTCGTAGGACAAGCCAGCGGCCCGTGCGAGATCCACCGCGCGCTCGGAAGCGGCTGCGGAGCCGTGGAAGTCCCGGGTGAAGTACAGGATCAGGGCGCGCATTTTCTCGCGCTCGACGGCGGAGCCGATGTCGCCCGGGTCGGCGAGCATCCCCGCGCGATCGAGGTGCTGCAGCGCGCGGGCGCGATCCCCCGAGGCACCATGGGTTTGTGCGAAGCCGATCTCGAGACGGTACACCTGCGTTTCGGTGAGGTGCTCGCGCATCGAGCCGATCTTCTCGAACACCTCGAGGGCTCTGCGGAACTCGCCCTTGCGCATGAACAGCTCGCCGCGCGTCAGCATCGCGGTGCGCGCCAGCATCGCGTCGTCACCACACAGCTCCAGGGCGCTCTCGATGTACTCTCCCGCCTCGTCGAAGGCGTGCACGGCACCCATCATGCTCGCGACCAGGACACGCGCCTGCACGCGGCTGCGGACGTCGGATGCGGTGTCGATCCGGGCCACCACGCGCGACACGATGTCGCCGAGGGCGGGCGCAGCGCGCACGCTGTGCACGGCGGCCTCGAGCTCGCGCGTCCACTCGAGCAGCTGCTCCGGAGCGCGACGCTCCAGGTCCGCGAGGTCCAGTGCGCGCAGCAAGTCGTGCACCGCAGCCTCGAGCTGGCCCACCTTGCGACGTCGCACGCCGGAGGACGCGAAGAAGGCGGAGGCGCGGTCGCGGTCCCCGGACTCGTACAGGTGGACCGCCACCCGATCGGCCTTGTGCTCGTCGCGCCCCGACAGCACCGTCTCGTAGGCGTGCGCTGCTGCTCCGTGCAGCTCGCGACGCGCATCCGGCGGGATCGACTCGAGCACCGCTTCGCGGAGCATCGGAGAAGCCATCACGACGGACGACGGTCCCGAACGCCGCACCAGGGTGCGTCCCTCGAGCTCCGCCAGGCTCCGATCGAGCTGCTGCACGCTCACGCCCAGCATCGCGGAGAGCGTGGTGGTGTCCACCGGGTCCCCCAGGATGGCGCAGGCGCACAGGGCCGCCTTGTGCTCCGCATCGAGCCGCGCCACGCGCGAGGCCAGCAGCGACCGCAGCGAGCGGGGAACGGCGACCTCTCCCGACAGCTTCAACGTCGCCACCTTGCCGTCGCGCACCATCAAGGCGTGCGTCTCGAGCAGCTCCTTGACCAGCTCCTCGACGAACAACGGATGGCCGCCCGCGCGCTCGCGACAGAAGGTCACCAGCTCCTGCGGGGGCTCCGCCAGCCCCGTGCGCAGCCCGACCAGACGCTCGGTCTCCTCGGGTGCCAGGTCGCCGATGTCGATGAACTCGTGGTTCGGGAGCGACGAGAACGTGAGCGCGGAGCTGTCGCGGGCGCTGAACACGAACACCGCCCGGTTGCTTTGCAGCCGCTGCGCCGCCGAAGAGATGACGTCGATCGACTCGGCGTCGAGAGCATGCGCGTTGTCCCACGCGAAGATGTGCAGGCGATCCTCGCACAGGCTCTGCACCATGCCCGCGATCGCGGCGCGCAACGGCGGGACGCTCGGGCCCGCCTGACCGGCACGCACCGCGCCGAGCTGGCCCATCACCGCGCTGCGCTCCTCGTCGGTCAAGCCCAGGGCGCGCAGGCGGGGCTCGACGCTCTGCACGCGCTCGACGGGGTCGCCCTCGCGGACGCCGCACAGGACCTGCAGCATGGCGGTGAGGCCGGCCAGGGGCACCTCGCGTCCGCGGGGCGGGCACGACGCCATGTAGACACCGACGTTGTACTCACCGCGTTGCAGACGTCGCTCCACCTCGTACAGGAAGCGGGTCTTGCCGATGCCCTGCTCGCCGCGAACGGTCACGAGCCGGAGCTGCTTGCGCGTGGTGGCGGCGAGAACCTCGCCCATCCGACGCAGCTCGTTCTTTCGTCCTACGAAACGTCCGAGCGCGTCGTGCGGTGCCCGTAGATCGCCCACGAGCATTCCGCCCGAGACGAGCCTCGGGGTGTCGGGCAACGGTTCCATGGCGAACATCGCGTGCACCTGACGCGCTGCCGCCTGCGACACCGCACACCGCCCCTCGGTGGAGCGCGCCAGCTCCTGCGCTTCGCTGACCAGCGATCCGAGCCGCGCATCGCGCGCCGGCTCGCCCGAGGCGTGGAGCAACACCCGCCCCACGTGCACCCCGGCGCTCGGCACGAGCGAGGTCGACCCGAGCTGGCGCAACAACACCAGCGCACACCGCACCGCCGTCTCCGTGTCCCGACCGTCGCTGTCGCCCAGCCCGAACACGCTCACCATCTGCAACGGCTCCTCGTCGAGCAGCCGCGCCCCGTAGCGCGCCAGGGTGTCCTTCACCCGCGCCCGGTGCTCCGAGGTGAGCCCTCCCTTGCCGCCGAACACGAGCACCAGCGCGGTGACCTCGCGACGCTCCCCCAGGTTGCTCGGGTAGGTCGAGAGCGAGCCGGCTCCGCCGGTGTCGGGACGCGCCTCCGCGTGGGACACGGGCACCTCCACCGGCGTGCGCTCCCGAATCCCCGTGGAGGGGCTCCGCTCCTCGAGCACGTCGCTCGCGTCGAGAGTCGCCGTCTCCTCCTCCCGGAAGCTGCCGAGGAACTCCGCCAGATCGTTGGAGCTGTAGCGGATTCCCGATGAGTACATGTACGCGAGCAGCTCCTCGTAGAACCGCCCCGCTGCCTCGAGCCGCTTGCCCGGATCGCGCTCCAGCGCCTTGCGAACGATGGCCGCGAGCTCCGCGGGCACGTCCTGCCGCAGCAGCTCCAGCGGCGGATACTCCCCCGCCTGCACCCGGCGCAACGTCTCGAAAGGCGTCGTCGCTCCGAACGGGTTCACCCCCGCGATCAGCTCGTACAGCACCGTCCCCACCGAGAAGATGTCGCTGCGCGCGTCCACATCACCCCCGCGCGCCTGCTCCGGACTCATGTACGAGTACTTGCCCTTGAGCGTCCCAGCCTTCCCCTCCCCCGCAGGCTCGTCCATCACGTCACGGGCCTTCGCAATCCCGAAGTCCGTGACCTTGACCTCCCCCTCCCAGGACAACAGCACGTTCTGCGGAGAGACATCGCGATGCACGATCCGAAGCTCGCGCATCTGCTCGTCGCGACGTCGGTGGGCGTGATCGAGCCCCTTGGCGATCTCGGCGGCGATGTAGACGCACAGGCCCAAGGGCAGCGACGCCGAACGACGTCGCGTGCGCATGAGCAGCGTGGCCAGGTCCATCCCGGCCACGTACTCCATCGCGATGAAGTACGAAGGGACCTCACCCTGGCCGGCATCGACCTTGCCGAGGTCGAACACCTGCACGATGTTCGCGTGCGACAGGCGCACGGCGAGCTTGGCCTCGTGGACGAACATGTCCACGAACGCGGGGTTCTCGGCCAGGTCCGGCAGGATCTTCTTGATGACGAGGACCTTCTCGAAGCCCTCGACCCCGAAGCTCTTGGCCTTGAAGACCTCCGCCATGCCGCCGCGTCCCAGCCGCTCCAGCAGGCGATAGCGTCCGAACGTTTCTTCCACGATGCCGTTTCCCCTTGCCGCTCGCACTGCAGCCTACCATCCGCTGCGCCCGCGAGCGACCCTCTCCCAACTCAGATAACCCCAAAACCTAGCACCGTTTCCCCAGCAACGACGGATCAATCCACACCAGCGGCACATCCCGGATCCACGTCCTCTGCCGCCGTGCGTAGATCCGCGTCGACCTCACCACCGCCCCCTCCAGCAACGTCAACGCGGCGAACCTCGGCCTCCTCCTCTCCTCCCCCCGGCTGCGGTCGGGCGACCTCCTCTCCATGTCGATATCCCTCGGCAAGGATATCGACACCGCGTTCGACGCCTACATCGGCGTGT
>JAKLDZ010000157.1 GCA_022703255.1 Myxococcota bacterium
ATGACACGAGTCCGTTGCAGGACGTGCCCTGCGTCGCACGCCGACATCGTGTCGGAACGTGGTGACCGACCTGCTGCTCGACCGCTCGAAAGTGACGCTCTCACCGCCAATGATGATCCTCGGCAAGGCCTTCCGCCCCTCGCACGTGTGGGGTCGGAAGGCGGGTCTGCGGAGTCCGGGCCGAGGTATCATCCGTCCATGCCCCTCCAGAACATCGTCTGCACATTCCTCGCACCGATCCCGGTCGGCCATCGCGTGGCTCTCGAATACCACGAACGCGAGGTGGGTTTGATGGGCCGAACGAAGGAGATCGACGGCCAGTGGTTCGTCGTCATCGACCTCGATACAGGCATCCGCTGGGGCAGCCAATACTCCTGGTCCAGAGACCCCCCTTTCGTCGAAGACCCGGACAGGAAACCGAAGGAGCGCTACGAGGGAGTCGTCCGGGCGTGCGACGTGTCCAGCTTCATGGGCGTGGAGAACCTCGCCACCTGGACCAGGCTGGTGGTCGACGTCGTGCGCAGGACCGAGCTCTGAGCCTTCGAGCGGGTGGTTCGTGGGAGCCAGACGTTCGGTGTGCAAGAGGAGGGCGCCTTTCGGGTCGGAGCCCGGGAACGCGGTGGAGCGCGAGCCGCGGCTGCAGGGACGCATCCATGCAGCGCACGGAGCGCACATTGCGCTACGCTCCATTCATGCGCGTCCCCGCCTACCCCACCCTCTCCGGCTTCGCCCTCGCCGTCGCGTCGTGTCAGCCTGGTCTCCCGCCCATCGCGCCCGACGTCCCCGCGCAGCCGCACCCCGGGCAGACTGCCGAGCCCGCCGTCGTCGCAACCCCGGAACCCCAGGTCATGATCCTGGCGCGCGAGCCGCTCCCGGGCGAGTTCCCCACTCCGCTCCCCCCGCCTCACCCCCATGGCTCCCCCGCCGACTTCGTGCGCATCGAAGACCCCCAGGCCCAACGCGTTCCCGTCGCGTGCCCCGGTGATTGCCCTACCGCCTTCCGCTCCACTGGACCGGCCGTCGATCTCGCGTTTCGCGTGACCGACGGGGTCCTCCCGCAGGCCCGCGCATCCCTCGTCGCGGTTCATCCCTCGCTGCGCTCGTGCTTCCTCTCCTGGGTGCGGACGCATCCCCGCGTGCGCGCGCAGATCTCCATCACGGCGAGGGTCGAGCCCGACGGCTCACCAGGGCGAATGGAGGTGAGCGTGAGAGGGAGCGCAGACAGCGAGCTGACGACGTGCATGGCCAACCGGATTCGCTCGATGCGATTCGCTGCGCCCGGCACGCCCGCGACGCTGCACCTGGTCGTCGATCTCACGACCGACTGAAGCACGCGAATCGCCATGACGCGATCGGGCGACGCGAATCCGAGCCAGGAACCGGTCTAATCGAGGTACGTCATCACCTCGAGGGCTTCGATGGGAAGAGGGCTCGACTGCACGCCCGCGGTGGCTCCATCTTCGACCCAACTCATCCAGCCGGTGTCCCGAACGTGTACCCGATACCTCACGTGCATGCCGGAGGGAGCGCCTTCGAGCGAGATCTCCACGCGCTCGATCGGCAGCGCCTGCCCGGTGGTTCCGGCCGTCGCACCATCGGTCACCCACTCCTGCCACCCGGCGGTGGACACGTAGGCGCGATACCTCGCGTGGGCTCCGCCCGGCGCATGGACGAGGCTGATCCTAACCGCCTCGAGGCTTTTCGCGAGCCCCACGGTCCCGGCGGTTCCGCCGTTGTACACCGGGCTCGTCCACCCGAAGTCCTGCACGTGCGCCTCGTATCGGGCGAAGCCGCCGGCGTAGTCCAGAGGTAGCGCGAAGAGCCGCCCCTCGCCGGGAGCGTACTGCGCCGACACGACGCCCGTTCCCTCGGTGTAGCTCGCGGCGACCTCGAGCCCGGTGTCCTTCGACACCTCCGCGACCGCAGCCGGCTTCGGGTGGATCGCGAACCCGAGCGTGCTCGTGTCGGTCAGGGTCCTGTTCACCACCATCACGTAGAATCTGCCGCCTGCGTCCGCGAAGAACGACACGATCGCGTTCTGGCTCGCGTCGACCGGTTGCCAGAAGAACCCTGCGGGAACCGGATCGCAGCCCGAGGCAAGCACGCCGGAGTGGTACACGACCTGCGAGGTCAACCTCATCAAGGTGGGTCCGAGGGTCTTGATCTGGCGGTTGACGGCGCGGACCGTGGGGTACAGGTCGGTCTGCGTTCCGTCGGCGTTCATGATGGCCGGCGTGAACGTTTCCGGCTGTCCCGTGGGCTGCCACCAGGTGAACCAGTAGAGGGCCTTGGCCCCGTAGGCCAGATTGGCGAACGCGTCATACCGAAGCTCGTGCTCGCCCGGCCTGCGCGAGCTCCCTCCCCAGCTCACCGACTGAAGGAAGTTCGCCATCTTCACGTTGCGCTGCAATGACGCCCTTCGATACGCGCTCAGCACGTCGAAGAAGTTGCCCACGATCCCCGTTTGAACTTGCCAGGGGTAGTAGTCGTGCGTCAGATACTGGAGGCTCTGCGCCCCCACCGTGTCCACGAAGGCGTTGATGAACCCCGGGATATCGGTGCTCCCCACGAGGTTGAGGTAGTTCTTCGACCCCGGCGCGCGCACCGAGAACCGGTTGTACTTCGCCGCAAAGACCGCGAACTCCGACGGCTGCGGCTCGTCCTTCACGTAGAATCCGCCCAGGGCCGGGTGGCCCGCGTAGGCGTCCACGTAGGCGTCGATCTGCCCGTCCGTCAGCGAGCTTACCGGTGCATAGGACGAATCGCAGACGACGAAGCGGATCCCTCTCGGCGCGCACTTCTCCAGGATGGCGAGGTTCTGATCGTGCGAGTCGATATTCGTCGAATCGACGTTGATGACGTAGTTGACCGACGATTCCTGGAGGTAGTCGTACTGCTGGTCGGTCGTGTGCTCGGCAGGTGGTGGCCAGTAGATGCCTATCTGGAACTCCCCGGCGTCGTAGGGTTCTTCGCCCGAGTCTGCCACTCCGGAATCCGTTTCCCCGGCCTCCGGCGCGCCGGTCTCCGCGGGCTCCCCGTCCGCGGTGCTCCCGTCCGAAGCGCCGCCTTCCGCGACGACGCCCCCATCGTGGTGAGCCCCGGCGGCAACGTCATCGGCTTCTCCGCAGGCTGCCGCGAGCGTGGCGACGACACAGGCCTGCGCGATTCCCAGGAAGCTCCGTCGGAATGAGCGTGTCGGCATGATGCGTCCCCGGGCCTAGTTGCAGCCCCACTTGTCGTCGTAGAGGTGATTGCACGTGGAGCCGGCGGGACAAGTGGACGACCCCTGCGTGCACTTCGGATGACACTGGTGGAAGAACAACCACGAATCTCCAGGGCAACCCGGCAGACGTCCCGGCTCTCCGCGATTGCACTCCACAAGGGCCTGGCACTGCGAAGAATACGTTCGGTAGCAGTGCGGATTCGCCGTCTGGATCCCTTGCATCGCGAGCGCGTCGGCAACCTGGCACACCGTCCGCTCCCCGCGTGCCTCGTGCTCGCAGGTGCAGAGACGTCTCCCGCGCACCACGCGCTCGTCGTCCTGCAACAGCAACGGCAACGTGTCGAACCCTCCCCGAACCCCGCCGCTCCGGCGCAGCCGCAGCCGCTCCCGCGCGTCGCTCCACGTCACCCACGCCGTCACCGCCCGCGCCTCGGGGAGCGGTACCACGAAGCTCACGACGCCCTTGCCGGCATGAACGAACGTGTTGCGGTTCGCCCCCTGCACCTCCACGCGCTCCGGCATGGCTCCCGATGCGCTCGCTCCCCGGCACGACACGCGCATCCACTCACGCACGAGCCGCGCCTCACACCCCATCGCAGCCGAGCCCGCAAACCCCAGCACGCGAGACGCATTCCATTCAGCCAGCGTCGGCACCGCGGAGGAGGGCTCCGCAACCGACGTGTCCGTGACATCTCCCAGTGAAGACGGCGGAGGGACGGATAGCGTGCCCGGCTCCACGGGCGGAACGTCGCGGTCCGCGACAGGCTGCCCGTCCGACGCGCCTCGCGCCCACACCAATGCGCCGGTCGCTGCGTCCCATACGCGGACCGTGCGGTCCCGGGACACCGACGCGAGCCTTCTTCCATCCGGCGAGAAGGCCACCGCCGACACCCAATGACGGTGCCCCTCGAGCGTGCGCAGCCGCTTGCCCGTCGCAACGTCCCAGAGTCGAACGTTCCAGTCCTTCTCTGCCGTCGCGGCGAGCTTCCCATCGGGCGACACCGCAACCGACCAGGCCTCGCCCGTGTGTCCTCCGAACGAGTGCAGCTTCACACCGTTCTCGATGTCCCACAGTTGGGGGCCTTCACCGTGGGGGTCGTGCGCGAGGGCCACCACCTGCTTGCCCGAAGGCAGGAACACAACATTGCCGTACTGGACCGTATAGCCCTGCAGGCTCCGCACCGACTGGGTGCCATTCGACGGCCAGAGCAGCATCGTCGCGCCCTCGAACGCCGCGAGCACGCGGTCCTGTGTGGGGCTCAGCGCGGCGCAGGTCGCCTTCCCAAGGTTCTTCGCGCTGTCTCCCTTCCACGATTGGACTCCCGTCCCGAGGTCCCAGATCCCCACGAAGCGATCACACGCGCCAAGCACGCGGCGACCATCCGCGTAGAGCTTCACGGACATGCAGCCCCGCGCACCCGCAATCCTGCGCTTGACCTCGCCGGTCTCGAGGTCGAAGTGCCGAATCGCCCCCTGCGCCGACTCACGAGCCTGCCAGCTTCCGTTGACGAACACCTGGGGCAGCTCGATCGCTGCTACCGCCGTGCGCCCGTCGGAAGACACATCCAACCCCTGCACCGACCCCGGACCGATGGACAACGCGTGCTGCAGATCTCCCCGCACCGCCTCCCAGATCAGCACCTCTCCGTCGAAACCCGCCGACACGATCCGCTTGCCATCGGGAGAGAACGCGACCGCGGTCACGCCCTTGCCGTGCCCCGCGGAGGGATTCTTGCGGTTCTCCGCGGAAACCACGGGGGAGGCTGTCGTCGCTGCCTGCGGCGTGCTCGCGGCGACCACGGGGCTCGTGACCAGCGAAGGTGTTGGCGGGCGGGTCTCGCGACCGGAGCATGAGGACACGACCAGCGCGAGGGCGACGATGGAGATGGGGCGTGGGGGCATCGGTACGCCGAGAGTACGCGTCCGCAAGCGGAGGGTTCAAGTCAGCGGGCACGAGAAGTGGAGCTGCACGGGAGCGGCGATCCGATGGAGCGGCGCCGCGGCCCCGGGAGGACGTGTTGACTCCGCCGCGATCGCGTGGTCCGCTGACGTGACTTTCGCCTCGATTCCAGGAGAAACATCATGAGCCGCGCACCTCACGCCCTCGTCGCACTCACGCTTCTCACAGCGGCAATCGTCTCCTGCAGCAGCGACGATGACTCGCAAGGCGCCGCTGGCGGGGCGGGCGATGCGGGGGCGGCGGGTTCGAGTGCGGGCACCGCGGGCGCTGCGGGTGCCAACGGCGGCAACGCAGGCGCAGCGGGTGCCAACGGCGGCAACGCAGGCGCAGCGGGTGCCAACGGCGGCAACGCGGGCGCAGCGGGCGCCAACGGTGGCAACGCGGGCGCGTCGGGCGCCAACGGTGGCAACGCGGGCGCGTCGGGCGCCAACGGTGGCAACGCGGGCGCGGCGGGTGAGGACGCAGGGGTCGGGGGAACGGCTGGAGACGCGGGCCCGGATTCGTCCTCGGACGCTGCCTGCGAGGCAGGAAAGAAGCCGTGCAACGGACAGTGCGTTCCGGACGACCAGCCAACCACCGGGTGCGCTGCGGCCTCGTGCGAGCCTTGCGCGCTCGCGCATGCCACCGCGGGCTGTGGCGCAGGGGCGTGCGTCATCGCGAGCTGCGTCAGCGGATTCGGAGACTGCAATGGAGTCGCGTCCGACGGATGCGAGTCCAATCTCGATGCCGATCCGCTGCACTGCGGCGGGTGCAACCAGTCCTGCGCGTACGACCACGGATCGGGCGTGTGCAGCGACGGTGACTGCTCGCTCGGGGCGTGCGACACGGGCTATGGCAACTGCGACGGAGACGCCGGGAACGGGTGCGAAGCGAACACGCTGCTGGACGAGAACAACTGCGGGACCTGCGCGAACGTGTGCCCGGGGACGACGTGCGAGGCGGGAGCGTGCAGCGCAGTGGTTGCGCTGCAACTCGCGTCCACGGGGCCTGCACCGTCGGACCTCGCAATCGACTCTTCGAGCGTGTATTGGGGATCCCAGTCGGGGATTCACAAGGTCGCCAAGTCGGGGGGGGCGCCGACGGTCCTCGCGTCCGGGGCTGCTCCCAGGGGGATCGCCGTGGATTCGGTGCGCGTGTACTGGGCGGACTCGCAGGCTTCCGCGATTCGCTCGGTGCCTGTCGGCGGAGGCACGGCCTCGACCGTCGTGGGATACCTCGACTCCCCGTGGAGAGTCGCGACCAATGGCACGCACGTGTTCTTCACGGACAGCTCGGCGGGCACGGTCACCAGAGTGCCGGTGGGCGGGGGGCTGTTCGTGACGCTGGCCTCGGGGCAGTCCTCTCCGGCGGGTATTGCGCTGAATGCGACGCACGTCTTCTTCACGGACGACGTCGATGGCAAGGTGAGCCGCGTTCCGGTGGGCACCGGGTTGCTGGTGTCCATCGCATCGTTCCAGGTCTCACCGATGCGGATCGCGGTGGACGCGACACACGCCTACTACACGACGTTCGCGGCATCGGGGGCGGTCAAGCGCGTACCGCTGAATGGCGGGACGACGGAGACGCTGGCGTCGGGGTTGTCGTATCCACTGGCGCTCACGGTGGACGGCTCCTGGGTCTACTTCACCGACGACACCTCGGTGAAGAAGGTCCCGGTGCAGGGCGGCACGCCCGAGACACTCGCGTCGGGACAGGGGCAGCCGAACGCGATCGCGGTGGACGCGACGAGAGTGTACTGGCTGAGCTACACGAATGAGACGTTGATGGCGCTGCCGAAGTAGGGGCGTCATCTCATCGTGCGCGCTCGTGCGGGGTTCCCGTGCGCGTGCGGACTGCGGCCCCGCGCTCGCCGTCACGCGATCACGATCCTCGCATCCACCGCAACCAGGCTTCTCCCCTGCCCCGTCAGCGGATTCACATCCATCTCTCGAAGCTCCGGGAACTCGTGAGCAAGCGTCGACATGCGCACCACCGCGTCGGCCACGGTCTCCACGTCGACCCCCGCGTTCCCCCGCACTCCCGAGAGCAGCTTCGCCCCTCGAATCCCCTCGACCATCCTGCGCGCTTCTTCGTGACCGAGGGGTGCGAGCCCCACGCGCACGTCGCGCAGAACCTCGGCCGACACACCTCCCAGACCGAAGAGCACCAGGGCGCCAAAGCGCTCCTCGCGTGAGAAGCCGACGATGAGCTCGAGCCCCCGCACCTGCTGCTGCACGAGAACTCCCTCCGCTCCCCCTATGCCCATCAGCTTCGCGAATGCTCGTCGCACCTCGCTCTCGTCGCGCACTCCCACCACGACCCCCTGCACGTCGGTCTTGTGCAACGGCCCGACCACCTTCATCACCACCGGCCATCCGAGCTGCCGTGCAGCTCGTTCGGCATCCGACACATCCCGCACGACCGACTGCCCTGGCAGGCCCAGCCCGATCGCCGTGATGACCCGCGCGACCTGCTCGGGCGAAAGGTGCGCTCTCCCCTGCGCTTTCGCCTCTTCGATCGCTCGACGAATGGCTCGCGCGTCAATCGGCGGCAGCTCCGGCCGGTCCGGCGCCGGAGGCGGCGTGCGCCGGATCACGCCGAGCGCCCGTCCAAGCGCGACCTCGTCGGTGAAGTAGAACCCGCCCGCGGCGCGGAACCGTGCGGCTTCATCGGCGGCGGTCCGCGTGCTTGGCAGCACCGGATACACCGGGAACGGCATCGTGCGCGTGGCATCGAGGAGCACGTCGAGCACCGGGCCGATGTCGAACAACCCGGGGCTCCCGAAGACGAAGCACGCTGCGCCGATCCGGTCCGCGGCCTTGTCGGCCAGCAGGCGGAACACGTGGCGCACGTGCTCCGGCCCTGCCGCGGCGAGGAAGTCGATCGGGTTGCCTGCCGAGCTTCCGGGAAGCAGCCCCGCGAGCAGGACGCGCTGAAGCTCCGCGGGCAGCTCGGGAACGCGGAATCCATGGGAGCTGAGCTCGTCGGCCAGCAGGATCCCGGGCCCTCCCGCTTGCGTGATGACCACAATGTCATCGCTCGTCGGCGGACGCGACCACGCAAGCACGCCCGCGACGTCGACCATCTCGGACTTCGAGGTCACGCGCACGATGCCGGCCTTGTCGAACAGGGCGCCGACGGCGGCGTCCGAGGTCGCCATGGCGCCCGTGTGTGACGACGCGGCGCGCGCACCGACCTCGGTGGTGCCGGCCTTGAGGGCTACGACGCGACGCCCCTTGGCGTGCAACGAGCGCGCGTGCTCCAGGATCCGGTGGGGCTCTTCGATCGACTCGAGGTACAGCAGACAAGTGCTCGCAGGCTCGGGACCGGGGTCATCGACCATGAAGCCGAGGAAGTCCTCGATTCCAAGGCACGCGGAGTTGCCCACGGACACGCTCGATGCGAAGCGCAGCCCTCGGTCGAGCCCCGCCTCCATGATGAACGCCGCGGTCGATCCGCTCGCGGACAGCAGGTCGATGGTGCCGGGTGCGGGGTGCAGATCGGGACCGCCGAAGACGCCGAAGTAGGCGGGCGTGAACACGCCGAGGCTGTTGGGACCGACCAGCAGGGCGCCGGCGCGCTCGATCCGCTCGATGAGCTGCTGCTCGAGCTCCCGGCCCGCGGCATCGGTCTCGGAGAACCCGGCAGACAGGACGATGAAGGCCCGCGTACCGCGATCGATCAGCGCCTGGACCGCGCCGGGGACATGGGGAGCGGGCACGGCGACGATGGCGAGCTCCGGGGGGGCGGGCAGCTCCTCGACGGTCGCGAACGTGGGCAGGTCCTGCACGCCATCGCTCTTGGGGTTCACGACCCAGAGCTTCGCGAAGCCATGCGCTGCGAGGTTCCGAACCACCTTGCCCCCTGGCTTGCGGAGGTCGTTGCCGCCACCCACGACGACGATCGAGCCGGGCTTCATCAACGACTGCATCGCATCCTGCCGATCGGTCCGCGCAGCTCGCGCGGGAGACTGGGGACGCGGTAGCACCCCGGAAGATTCGCGTCCATCGGGGCAGCCCCGGGGGGATCAGCGGGATCGACGGATCGCCTCGGGGAGTCCCTTGACTGCGCCGCGAATGGCAGCGCCGAGGGCCTCTTCTTCGGCGAGGGTGGCGGCGGAGGGCGCGCTCTCGGTGCGACCCCGGCCCTCCACGATCGCGCGGATGTTGCCGCGCTTGCGCTCGCGGATCGTCATCGACACGGTGCACGACACGCGCGTGGTCCCCTCGCTCGTCGAGGTATCCAGACGAACCAGCGAGGTGGTGAGCACGAACGGGCCACGGTCGCTCGAGCGGCTCCACTCGACACGCTTGAGGGCGGACTCGAGGTTCTGACGCATGGATGTCCGCAGGTCGCGTCCCTGACGGCTCACGCGTGAGAAGACCTCGAGTCCGGCGATGGGAGGCTCGGCTGCGTGAGCAGCGGTCCCGGCGACGAGGCAGGCGAGCGTGAGTCCGACCAGCGCGATCAGAGCGCGGGGGCGTGGACGAGGGACCGAGGGGCCGTTCGACGCGACATCGGGATGCGGCAAGCTCGAGCTCCTTCCGGCGCACGATCCGAATGCGCCACGAAGGAACCTAACGGTGCGTGGGGGAGCGGGCCAAATTCGGCAGAGGGTTGGGGTGCGTCACACGCTCTGCGCGAGGCGCGCGAGCTGCTGCTCCATCTCGGCAACGACCTCGTCGCCCAGGTCGCGGCGCCCGACCTCGATGGCCCTGCGGAGCCAGTCGATCGCGCCGGGCACGTCGCCGCGTGCTTCGCGGATGCGAGCCATCATCTCCATGGCCTCGTGCTCGAGCACGCTGTCGTCGCCGAGCAGCGCTTCGCAGGCCGCCTCCGCCTCGTCGTGCTTCGACTGCTGCAGCAGCTCCTCGACCTGCTGGGTGGCTCGCCACGACTGCAGCAGCCGCATGGTGTCCTTGGCGTCGACCGGGTGTGACGCTTGATCCGACGAGGCGATCATGAAGCGGAAGTCGTTGCCCACGGCGGCGTTCAGCCGTGCGAGCACGGCCGGGACGTTGTCATCGGGCCCGGCGCCGAAGAACGGTCGCGTCGGCTTCGCGAGCGGCGTGTCCTCGAGCACCTCGGGACGCGGCTCGAACATGGCGGCGGGGAAGTCCGCGTGCGGCTGGAAGCCGAGCGATGCGGCGTAGTCGATCGCGTGGTGGACGACCGACATGCAGGTCGAGGGTTCCACCGGCTCGACCTCGATCGACTCCTGCATCTGACGCAAGTACTGACCGAACTCGAGCTCGGTCATCATCGTGCCGAAGGCGTCTTTGATGCCCAGGCAGGTGCGATCGACCAGGGCAGTGGCGACGAGCAGGCCACCGGGCGCTCTGCGGGTGATGATGGCGCTGACGAGACCGGGCATGTACTCGTCGGAGTCGCGCCAGGGGAGGCTGAGCCAGGCGCGGTCGATGGGGAAGTCGGTGGCTCGCTTGAGCAGGGCGGACGGGCGCAGGGCGTTCTTGGCCGAGGCGTGCTTCTTCCTGATCTCGGCGCGTTTGCGTTTCTGTCGCTCCAGTTGCTTGGCGTGTCCGCGGTTTCCACTCATGGTCCAAGGATTCGCCGAAGCGCAGCGGAAAGGCAAGGGGCCTGGCGGGTTCGCGATCGCGTCCGCGTTGGCTGCAAACGGCGGGCCCGGCGCGCCGCCCGCTGCCTTGACAGGCCACCCCCCTTCGGGTCACCTCTTCGGATCGTGAGACTCCCCGCGTGCACCGTCCTGGCCGGCCTCGCCGCGCTGATCGCAGCAGGCGCGTTGACCTCGATCCCCGGAGCGCTGGCCGCCCCTGCGAACGGTCGCCCGGTGGTTGCACCCGGCCCCAACGGGACGGTGGTACACATCGGGGACTCGTTCCTCGACGCGGGACTGCACCAGGCTCTCAAGCCCCGGTTCCAGGCCGAGCAGACCAAGTACTTCAAGGTGGCCAAGACCCGCGCTTGGATCGCGACCTTCGCGTACGGCTCCGAGATCGAAGCGTTCCGCACGGGCTACCAACCCTCGCTGTACCTCATCACCGTGGGAGCCAACGATCTGGTCTAC
This sequence comes from Myxococcota bacterium, assembly GCA_022703255.1. Taxonomy (GTDB): domain Bacteria; phylum Myxococcota_A; class Polyangia; order Polyangiales; family Polyangiaceae; genus JACRCQ01. Next base: position 11,209 of record JAKLDZ010000157.1, read on the forward strand.
CCGCGCCCCGAGGAGCGCGTGAAGGTGGTGCGAGATCTCGTGCAGAAGATCGGTGGACGCCCCTGCGTGTGGATCTCCACGCCGCTGTGGAAGGGCGCACCGACAGCATACGTGGACATGATCCGGCGCGAGTGCGCACCGTGCCGGCACTTCGACTCGGAGACCGTGAACGCGCGGATTACCAGGCAACCCGACGGACGTCATCCGGACACCAAGGGAGGCGCGGTCTGGGCGGAGGCGTTCTGGACCTGGCTGCAAGCGGAGCGTGCACCGGTCGAGGGCAACTACTGGGCGCTGAAGCCCGCGCCACCCGAAGAGCACGCGCCGCGCGATCCGTCGACGCCAACGGCAGCATCCGCCGTGTCGGCGACGCCCGCACCCTGATCCATCTTCGCAACGTCCGAACCAACAGCCCCCTCGCCTGCGCTGCCTGCATCTGTGCTCCCCACCTCCCGCGGCGTCGAGTACCATGACCCGCGTGAAAGACGCGAAGGACAAGAAGACGCTCCCCGCTGGCAGTCCGAGCGGATCATCCCCCATCGTCGTGCCTTCGCCCTCTACGTCGCTCCGCGCCGCCATCACCCTCTCCCCGCCGTTTCCCGATGCCTCGTCCAGCCCGGCCCAGCCCGTCCTCAAGACGCCACCCATGACCGCGGCCGAAGAACCACAGCAGGAAACCAGGCGCGCGCACTTCACCAAGACCCTCGTCCCGGGCGCCTTGAGCCCAGTCCCCCCACCGGCCCCGTCGAGCGCGGTCCCCGCACCGCCCAACTCGCCCCCCTCTCCGCGCGCGATGCCCCCTGCCGACGACGCACAGCGCGGCTCGAAGCAGAAGGCCACGATGCTGATCGCGCATGCGCCCGAGCCGCCCGTGTTCGCGGACGATGTGTTCGAGGAGCCTGCGACGAGCTCCGCGTGGCCCGCGGCCCGCAAGAACGATCCCGAGGACC
>JAKLDZ010000158.1 GCA_022703255.1 Myxococcota bacterium
ACCCACCCGAACTCGGGCACGAGCGGGTATGACGACTACGCGTGCAGCAGCTGGTGGACCAACGCGAGCACCGAGGTCAAGCGGAGCATCTTCATGGATGATTGGGTGTTCTCGATCAGCGAGCGCCGGATCAAGGTCAATCGTCTATCGAACCTGGGCGAGGACGTCGTGGAGGTGTCCCTGGAGTGAGCTCTCGCCGCCTCGCGCGGATGCGCCTCATCGGTAGTACCCCACGGACTGCGTTTTCGCCTCGAGCGGGCGTGCGACCCGCACCATGTGCAAGGCGAGATCGACCGGCTCAACGGAGCCGAGCGCGGGCAACCCCTGCACGAATCCGGGGCGCACCACACGATCGTCGAAGGGCACCGCCGGGGCCGCCGCTCTGACCTTCGCCAGGGTGAGCTCGAGATTCGCCCGACTCGTGGGCTGCATCTCCTTGCCAAGGCCCCGATAGTCCAAGCGGTGCTCGTAGAGAATGATGTCGGGCTCGCCGTCCCAACGCTGCAGCAGCACGAACGGCTCGCGCGTCTCTTCGCGCTGCGTCGAGGTCGTTTGCACCTTCTTCGTCATCACCAGACCACCGCTGATCAGCGCCCTGCCACCCGCGAACTTGCGCTCCTGCGTCGTGGTCGTGCGCACCTCCGACATCACTCGCATTCCCCGCTGCACCAGCTCCAACGCCGCCACGGGCACCTCGTGGCGGGTCGTGGTGCCCGTTCCGGCATGCACGACGAACCCGCCCACCGTGGCCTCGATGAGCCGCGCGACGACCCGGTCCCCGTCGCCCGGAACCTGCTCCGGATCGACGAGAACCGTCGTGAATCCCATGATCGCAAGCTCGTCGCGCAGCATCGTCATCCTCGCCGCGTCGGCGTCGAGCATCAGCACCCGCGGCAGGACCCCGGCGGCCCTTCTGCGGATGTCGGCGGCACTGAGCCCCGTGGCCGCAGCAGCACGGTCAAACGCATCCGGGGTCGAAGGCACTCTGACAATGGCGAGGATCATGAGACGGCACGAAGAGGGGAGAGGGATTCAGCGCGTCTAGCCTACCGCCTTCAGCGCCCGGGCGCCGATGTCCTTGCGGTAGTGCATGCCGTCGAACGAGATCTTCCCGCAGGCCTCGTAGGCGCGATCGCGCGCTTCCTGGAGCGTGTCGGCCACGCCCACGACGTTGAGCACGCGGCCTCCGCCGGTCACGACTTCATCCTCTATCTTGCGCGTTCCGGCGTGGATCACGGTCACACCCGGCACGGCCTCGGCTTCCTTGATACCGAGGATCCGATCGCCGGTGCGCACGCTGCCCGGATAGCCGTGGGAAGCGAGCACCACGCACAAGGCATGCTTGTTCGCGATTCGCAGCACGTCGGGCTGCAGCTCCCCCTTGGCGCACTGGTAGCACGCCTCGGCGAAGTCGCCATCGAGCAGCGGGAGCGTGGCCTGCACCTCCGGGTCCCCGAAGCGCACGTTGAACTCAAGGAGATAGGGATCGCCCTTCGGCGTGATCATCAGGCCGGCGAAGAGCGTGCCGCGGAAGGGCTGCCCCTCCTCCTGCATGCCCTTGATCGTCGGCTCCAGGATCTGCTTGCGCACCTTCTCCTCGAGCGCCTTCGTCATCAGCGGAACCGGGGAGTAGGCTCCCATCCCTCCGGTGTTCGCTCCGACATCGCCGTCGCCGAGACGCTTGTGGTCCTGCGCAGACGGCAACACGAGCATCCGCTCACCGTCGCACATCACCTGGATGCTCATCTCCTCGCCCGCGATCCTCTCCTCGATGACGATCGCGGCTCCGGCATCGCCGAACGCCCTGCGCTCGAGGATCGCATCCACCGCGCTGAGCGCGTGCTCGATCGACTCGGAGACGACCACGCCCTTGCCGGCGCACAAGCCGTTGGCCTTGATGACCGGCGCGCGATCAAGACGTCGCACATACGTGCGCGCTGCCGTCGGGTTGGTGAACACCTGGAAGGGCGCCGTGGGAATGCCGTAGCGCTGGGAGAACTTCTTGGAGAACACCTTGGAGGCTTCGAGACGAGCCGCCGCGGCGCTCGGACCGTAAGCGGCCACTCCGTGCTGCTGCAGCGTATCCACGAGCCCCTCCACTACCGGGGCCTCGGGACCGATCACCACCAGATCGAGCTTCTCCCGATCGACCAGGCTCAGCAGCGCGGTGTGATCGAGCGTCTTGATGTCGTAGCACTTCCAGCGCGTGCTCATGCCCGCACTGCCGGGCGCCACGATCACGCTCGCCACCGAGGACGACCTCTCCAACGCGAGACAGAGCGCGTACTCCCTGCCCCCCGAGCCCACCACCAGCACGTTCCGGGATCCCATATCCACCGATTACCACGGTGGACGTGCGGCGAGAATGGCGTTCACTCCTCGGCAGACACAGCAGACTTCGCGTCACGCTGACCTGCGTCGCGCGCCGGTCGCCCGCCCCGATCCCCACACGCCCTAACGATGATAGGGCTCGCCCCGCAGGATCGTCGTCGCCCGGTAGATCTGCTCCAGCAACACGATGCGCGCAATGCGGTGCGCCAGCGTCATGCGCCCCAGACTCATTCGCTCCGTGGCGGCCTTCGAGATCGCAGCGGGAATCCCGTCTGCCCCGCCGATCAGGAACGCCACCACCCCCTTGCCGGTGGAGCCCCAGCGCTCGAGCTGACGGGCAAACCCCACGCTGTCATACTCGCGTCCGCCGATCTCGAGGGCTACGACGAGCGCCCCGGACGGGATCGCCGCCCGGATCGCATCCTGCTCGTTCTTGCCCTCGCGAACCTCGATCTCGTCACACGGCACATGTCGCCGGATGCGTCCGAGGTAGTCGTCGACCACCTCGCGCAGGCCGCGCTCCTTCATCCGGCCCACGGCGACCACGCATACCCGCACGGCAGGGAGCGCTCCTTCAGCGCGGCTCGGGGATCGGCACCCGCGCGGCGTCGAGCCAGAGCCCCTCGATGTCATACAGGGCGCGCACGCTGTCCTGGAAGACATGCGCTACGACGTTGCCGAAGTCGATGAGCACCCACGTGCCGCCTTGCAGCCCCTCGACCGACAGCGGCACCGCCTTCGGATGCAGCGACTGCTCGATGCCGTCTGCAACGGCCCGCACGTGCCTGTCGCTGCCAGCGGTCATCACGACGAGGTAGTCGGCGTAGTCGGCCTTGCCGCCGAGATCGATGATCTCGACGTTGGAAGCCTTCTTCTCGATGGCGGCTGCAGCGATGGCGACGGCGAGCTGACCGGCCTCGGTGGCGGCGGACGGTGCAGGGGCAGCAGCGGCCTTGGTGGTCTTGCGCGCGCGCGGCGGGATGGACGGGGCGCGCGCGGGCGCGGGGAGCGGGGCAGGGGAGGTCTTGGCCCGCGGAGCCGCAGCTTGCGTCGCGTGGGAGGACTTCAGCCGCAGCCTTCCGCCCCCCGCTGGACTCGCCGGTGCCTCCGCATCCCCGGAGACCTTCACCGTGCGAGTGGTCCCCTTGATCCCCTTCGTTGCGCCCTTCGTCGTTGTCTTCGTCGTCGCCAATGCTCCTCCGTATCGGTCTTCACTCACGGGCACAGCGCCCGGGTCTCACAATCAGATCGCCAGGACACGCCGCGCCAACCGCCAGGGAACCACTCCCCCGGCGCCCGCCGGCCTTCGATGTAGATGGGAAGGGATGCTCAAGCCCACGCGCTAACCGCGCCGACGCTGCCTGCGCAGCAGCGCCAGACCCAGGCCGATCAGGGAGAAGGCAGTCACCGCGGCGCCGTCGGGATTCGCTCCGGTGCGGCACCCGCACCCGCCCTCGTTCGACGGCGAGTAGAACCCCGGTCCAGCCGGCGTGTATCCACCGTCCTCGCTCGTTCCCGCGTCGGGCTGATCCGGCGGGATGTCCGCCCCTTCTCCGCCCGTCACCTTGAACGTGGCCTCCGGTGTGTCGGGATCGTTGGTCTTGACCGTGATCGTGCCGGTGTACTTGCCCGCCTTGGTGGGCTTGAACACGACCGGCAACTCGAACGTTCCGCCGTCGGGATCGAGCATCGCCGACTTGACGGGGGCGGTGAAGGCGGAGCTGTCGCTGACGACATCGACGATCATCCCGCCGAGCTCGCCGGTGTTCTCGATCTCGACCTTCATGGTCTTGCTCGCGCCGACCTCGACACCTCCGAACGCCATCGTGGTCGTGGGGACCTCGAGGTTCGGCAACGGCACGTGCACGTTGACGTTGGCCGACTGCACGTTGATTGCGTTGGAGTCGTAGGGGAACTTGATTCCGACGCTGATGGGGAAGTCGAGGGTGATGTTGAACCCCGCGATGCTGGTGATGTGGATGACAGGGAGCAGCTCGACGTCGCCGGTATACCGGAGCACGCCCTTGCTCATGGCCATGAAGTCGGCGGCGTTCTCGAACGGTCCCGGATACAGCGCCTTGCCGCTCTTGCTCGCGATGGGCCCGGTGGCCCCGAGCGGCACGATGCTCGTGGTCTGGTAGCTGAACGTCGAATGCGTCACCGCATTGAAGCTGAACGACCCCTCGATGTACTCGTCGAGGTTGTTCACGTTCACGATCTTGCCGAGGTCCTTGAAGCTGATCGCGAAGAGCTGCGAGTTCTGCAGATCGGTGCCGCCGACGTCGAGCTTGACCTGATCGAAGCCCCACGGGGCGAACTTGGTGGAGTTGACCGCGGCGTAGTTGAACTTCTGGCCGCCCGGAATCAGCGGCAGCAGAGAGTCGGCGTCGATCGAGATCTCACCGGTGAAGATCGACGTGTCGATCCACAGTGCGAAGGAGGCGACCATGCCGTGGGAGACCTTGAAGGAGCCGGCGCCCGCGGTGCCCTGCGCCGCCGTCAGATCGATCCCGTCGGTCGTGGGCCAGCGAGCATCGAGCTTCGTCGCCGCCGCCGGCATGTTGATCGCGTACACAGGCTGCCCGCTCTCGAGCGGCGTGAAGCGGATCCACGCACGCACCTGCAGGGTCTTGCCGCAGTTGTGCTGCATCTTGTCGGGGCACGACGGCATCCAGCCGGTGTCGATCCCGATCGGCAGCTCCTCCCCCGGCTTGCTCTCGATCTTCTGCGCAGCCTCGCCGTTGCTGCACCAGAGCGTGGTCGGGTCGCAGTTCTGCTGCGGCGCCCCGCCGTCCACCAGACCTCCCTCCGTCCCCGCGTCGTCGGCAAACGCGAGCCCGGAAGTCAGAAGAGCAAAGGATGAAACCGCAGCGAATAGACCCAAGCGGACACAAGTACGCATGCAGCGAGGATAGCGCATCCTCACCCGCCCGGGCCAGCGGATTCCCTCAGTTCGTATCGCGACGGCGACGTCGGATCACCATCGAAGCACCGAGCAGACCGAAGCCTGCCCACATCGGCCAGCCGCCTTCCGGTCCGCCAGGCGTCGTCCCGCACGCACAGCCGCCCTCGGTGCCCTGGTAGAAACCGGGCAAGGGCTCCTCCGGAACGAACCCGCCGTCCTCCGTCTCCTCTGGGATGTCCGTCCCCTCCGGCACCCCTTCCCCCACCAGCTCCAACACCTGCTGCGGCGAATCCGGATCGTTCGAGGAGATCGTCAGCTTCGTCTTCAGAATCCCCTCGGTCTTCGGCGCAAACCGCAACTGGATCTCCTCCGCCTCGCCGGGCTTCATCTCCACCGTGCTCGACAGCACCTTGAAGATCTGCGCCATCGACGGCTCCACCGAAGACACCGCCCGCGCCCGCGCCTCGCCCTTGTTCGAGATCGGCAGCGTGGCCTTCTTGCTCGACCCCACCACCACCTTGCCGAAGTTGTACGTCTTCTGCTCCGGCGGCACCACGTCGGGCAACGACACGTGCACCCGCACCGGCGAGAACTTGAAGTCCTGATCCCCGAGCGGCACCGTGATCGGGTAGTCGTAGATCGGCATGTCGAAGTCCTTGCCCAACACCTCGACATAGAACGCCGGAATCAGGTGCAGCACGCCGTCGTAGTGCACCGTGCCGTCCGGTGCGACGTCGTATTCCACGTATTGCCCCGGCTTGTACGCGTGAATCGTCGTCGCGCTCGCCGCCTTGATCGGCGGGATCTCGACCATCTGCTCCGCTGGCTTCTGCGCCGTGATGTCGATCTGGTCGGTCCAGTAGGTCGCCTTCAGCTCCCCCTTGACCTTCAGCTTCACGCCGCCCGCCGCCACCTGCGACGGGATCCCCGCCAGCTCCAACACGTTGATCGCGAACAGGTCCACCGATGCCGTGAACGCCGACGCGCTCGCCGTCTCGGGCTTGAACGCGAAGGGATCGAAGATCTCTCCTCCCAGCACGTGGAAGTCGATGTTCGGCACGTAGGGCAGCGGACCCTGCCACTCGATGTGGTAGCCGGGAAGGCTGATGTCGATCTTGCCGAGCGCCTCGACGATGAGGCCGTAGTCGAACTTCAGAAGGCCCGTGTACCGGATTCCAGGCACCCCCAACGTCAGCGGCTTCGGCCACTGCGTCTTGAAGTTGCCCGCCATCTTCACGACCGTCTCCGCCGGCACCTGCACGTGGAACTTGACCTGCAGCTCGTCGAAGTTCTTCGGGATCCACCCCGTGTCCCAGTCGAACGCGATCGGCAGCTCGACCTTCTTCTCCCACTGCACCGGCGCGATCGCGCACTGCAACTCCGCCTCGCCGCAGTAGTACGCAAGCACCGCCCCCGGCGACATCGTCGGCGGACCCGCGTCTGCAGCTCCGCCATCTGCCGCCTGCGCGGCGCCCACCCAGGACAGCACCCCCATGCCGCAAGCCAGGGCAACGACATAAGTCCAGCTACCGCGCATGCCTTCATGGTAGCCGGTGCGCCCCGCCCCAGGCAACGTCCGTGCCCTCTTCTTTTTCATCGCCGCATGTGTGGAGAGGTAACCCGCTATCACGGTTTGCCCAACCGCCCCCACCCCCACTCCCGCAACAACGGCACCGGCGAACCGGGTCCGCTGTTCTGCATCGCTCGCTCGCAATCCTCCACGCGCAGACGCCTCGGCCCGAACACGCTCGCATCCGCTCCGTCCGAGTCCATCAACAGCGTCGGCGTGTCCCGACCATAGTCATCCGGGTGCCCCGGCACATCCAACATCACATGCCCCACCTCGTGCGCCAACGCGTACGACGCCCTCGCCACCCGTATCCCAGACCGATCCAACACCACCGCGTTGCGTACGCTCGATCGGTCCGTTCCAATGAACGACTCCCCGATCCTCCCCCCCCGAACAAACGACGAGATCACCATCAGATCGATCGTCGACGGATCCCGATCATCCACCCACTTGAGCAGCGTCCGCTCGTCGAACGTGCCCGCCATCGAGTCGACATCGAGGAAGTGCCGCAACCCCACCGACAGATCCGCCGTCCCCACGCAAACCCCCAGCGTCCGGTCCGTCGACACGCTGCCCGCGTCCGGCCCCTTCACCTCCGCCGCTCGCCCCGGCCCGCGCCACACCTGCAGATCCACCGTCGGCATCGCCCCGGGCGCTATCCGCGCGTTCGTCGAGATCCCCACCCGATACCGACGCTTCTCGAGCGACGTTGCGATCTCCCGCGCCGCTCGCGCCGGACTCCAGCCCGCCTCCACCGCCACCGTCACCGGACGGCCGTCCACCACCAGACGCACCTGTCCCCCCGAAGCCGGAAGCCCCAGCTCGCACCCCACCGACACCAGCCACGGCGGCGGCGGATCCACGAGGGCGATGTCCGCATCGGCCGGCGGTCCAAATGAGATCCCGCACTGCCCCCAGAGCGCGTTCGCCAGTGCGACCTGTCCCCGCATCAGCTTCAAGGCCTTCGCGTCCGTTCCCCCGAGAGGCGCCGCGCCCCTCGCCCCGATCCGCAACAGCCGCGTCCGCAGCGTCGCCCGATAACGCCTCATCACACCGAACCTGGTCTCGCGCGGTCCTCCCACTCGGATCTGCTGCCGACGCCCCCCTCCCAAGTCGATCAGGATCCCTCCCCCCAGCTCCCCTGTCACCGATCGGTCCACCACGAGCGGATGCACCCGGTCCGCCTCGTCGCCCACCACCCGGACCGGCATCGTCGTCTTGCACACCACCCCCGCCCCTGCGTCGACCGGACACGTCGTGTCCACCAATCGCAACGCGTCGAGCGCGGAGAGCTGCACCCCGGTCTCGCTGCGCGCTCTCACCGCGAGCGCAGCGGGCAAGTCGGCCGCGACACCGGCTACGACGAACCGAAGCGCGTCCGGATCACGCGTGACCGCGTCGGGAGCAACGACTCGATCCGGGATCGTGCGCTGCATCGAAGCGTGCGACGACGCGAAGCTCACGCTGCGCCCGTTGCCGTCGAGGGCGAGCAGTCGCAGCGCGCTGCCGCGGATCCGGACCGATCCGAGCTCGACCGTGAAGGGCCCCGGGCGCAAGGCCTGCACCTGCAGCCGCGCAGCTCCCGGAGGGACACGCTGGCCCGCAGCGATCGGAACACCGTCCGCGAGCACGCGCACCGCTCCGGCAGGCGTCACCCCCTCGAGGCTCATCTCCGACGGCAGCTTCGCGACATCCCATGTCGCACAATCCACGGCGTCGCCGACGCGATCCTGCAGCCCGTCCTCGCGCCCGTCCGCGTCGTCGTCGTCGAGATCGACGACAAGGCTCGCCTCGAGCTCCCGTGGCTGCTCCTTCGCCTCCGCCGGTTCGAGCCCGAGCCCGAGCGCCAGCCCGAGCGAGATGGCGAGGCAGGCTTCCGCTACTCGAGCCATCCCCACTGCACGCGACGCAGCGTGGGCTCATCGACCACGGGCGACTCCGATGCGGTCTCCGCGGCGATTCGCACGAGGTTGGCCCAGACCGCCGTGGGCAGCGACTTCGCCTTGCCGGCTTCGTCGGCCAGGGCCCGCGCCTCCTGCTTCGCACCGGCATCCCACAACGCGGCGATGGCCAGCCCGCGCAGATCCTCGCGCTTCGAGCCCTTCGCAGTCCCCTCGAGCGCCGCCCGCAGATCGTCGCGCCCGTGATCGCGCGCCAGGTACAGCGCCGCTCGCACCGCCACCTCGTCGGCAAGCGGGAGCGTCCGCGCAAACGTCTCGAGCATCGGCTTGACGGACGCGGCGCGCGCCGCGGCGAGACGGAACAGGAAGGTCGTGTCGCGGTCGGCGCTCGGGCGGTCGCTCAGCCTCGCGATGATCTCCACCGTGGGTCTGGCGGAAGGCAGGGCCTTCGGTTCGGGAGACAGCGCCCAGGCGACGAGGGACCAGGCGGATCGCGCGCTGCCGGGGCCGTTCTTCGCCTTGGAGAGCGCCTCGGCGAGGGGCCCGGGATCGGTCGCACGCGTGGCGACCTCCGCGCGCACGAGCCATCGGCCGAGGTGGCGCTCCGCGTCGCGCAACACCGCGAGCGCAGGGCCGGCGCTCGCCGGCAGCTTGCCCGCCCGCGTGAGGGGCACGAAGATCTCCACGCACAGCGCGATGCGATGGCTCTCCTTGATCTTCGGGGCGATCGCGACCAGATGCGTGCCGTCGGACTCGCCGCGCGCCATGCGCGCCACCTCGGCGGCGAACGCGAGGTGGGCGTGACGGCTGGATGCGACCCGGGCGAGAGGCTCGGCGATGACGGGCTGGCTCACATGGCAGCACGCGCTGAGGGTCGAGAATCCGCCGGCGTCTTCGGCGCCGAGCGCCTTGGCGAGAGACGGCGCGGCCAGGTCGCTGGCGTGCTCGGCGAGCATGCGGGCGAGGGAGGGATACAGCTCGCGGGCGAAGGACTCGCGCTTGACGAGCAGGGCGAAGGCCTCGGCAGCACCCTTTCGCAAGGCCGCGCTGTGGGGCCCCAGGACCCGCAACGCTCCGGCCAGCTTGTCCTCGTGCGCAGGCTTCCTTCGCAGCGCACCGGCCAGATCGCCCAGCACGCGATCGAGCATCTCGCGCTCGATGATCTCCGCTCGCTCGCCTTTCGCCATTCGTCCCTCGGGAGCCACAATATCAGAACTGCGTGCATCTTCGTCGCCGAAGCGCACCGCGGTCCCGCCCGCGCTCTTCTTCCGCTTCCTCCCGGAGAACCACCAGGAATTGCTTGACACAAGCTGTCCGAACAGTGCAGGCGCACCGCGCCGTCAGCGCTTCGCCTTCTTGCGCCGGTACGCCTCGATCTGCTCCGGCGTAGGACGCTTCCCGAACAGAAACGCCAGCCCGATCGACAGGAAGTACAACGCCACCAGCGGCACCGACATGATGACCTGACTGGTCACGTCCGGCGGCGACAGGATCGCCCCCACCGTGAACGCGATCAGGATGAACCAGCGTCCGAAGTGCCACATCTGCAGGTAGTTGATGATCCCCGCGATGGACAACGCCAGCAGCAGCAACGGCAGCTCGAAGATCGCTCCGAACGCCAGCAGCAGCTTGCCCACGAAGTCGAGGTAGTCCGCCATCATCACCGTCGGCGCGATCCCCACGCCGAACTGACCAACGTCCCCCGACATCCCGAGGAAGTAGTTGAACGCCACCGGGAACGCGACCTTCCAGCCGAACAGCCCACCCCCGACGAACAGCAGCGTCGAGAACACCACGAACAGCAGCGTGCTCTTCTTCTCCTTCGCGTACAGCCCCGGAGCCACGAACGCCCAAAGCTCCCAGAACACCACCGGCGCCGAGAGCACCAGCCCGGCGATCACCGACTGACGCACGTACGCCATGAAGGCGTCGCTCGGCGCTGCGAAGTGCAGCATCGGCGTGCCCGGCAGCTTCTGCTCCACCCATGCAGCCTGGAACGGCACCAGGAGCACGCCGAGGATCTGCTCCTTGAAGAACCACGCCACCCCCGCCCCGATCACCACCGCGAACAACGCCCGGCGCAGCCGCGTCCGCAGCTCGTCCAGGTGCTCCCAGAACGTCATCTGCTTGTCGCCGGACGGCTCGCTCATCCCGCCTGCTCCCCAGGATCGCCGCCCTGCTCCTGCGCCCCGCCCTCCGCCACGATCTGCGCGTACGGATCGTCCTCCGCCACCGCCCCGTACGCGTCACACCCCTGCACCGGGTACTCCCGCTCGTCGGGAAAGTCTCCCCTGTCCACCGATCCGGAGACGTCGTCCGACGCCAGCGGGCGACGCGCATCCCGCTCGATCTTCGCCATTTCGGCCTCGATCCCGGTCAGACGCTCGATCACGTTGCCGCGGACGAGCGAGCGGAACTCCTCGATGTCCTGCGCCAGCCCCTCCTGGCGCAGGATCTCGTCGATTCCGCTCTGCGCCCTCATGTCGAACAGCAGGCGACGCGCGCGCGCGATCCCGCGGCCCAGCGTCCGCATCATCTCCGGCATCTGCCGCGGCCCCGCGACCACGATCACGAGGATCAGCAGCAGAACGATTTCCCAGAAGGACAGTCCGAACACCGGATGAGCATCCCCTCATTCGCCGTCGGCGGCGTCACGAGTGCGCCGTGCATACCACAAGCGGCCCCGCGACGCAGTCTCCGCCCCGCGCGGTCAGCCGAGCAGCATCGCGTGCTCGACCTTGATGCACTTCGACTGCACCACCTCGAGCCCGGCAGCCTCCGCCTCCCGCGCCGCCTCGTTGTGCGCAATGCCCGCCTGCATCCACACCGCCCGCGCCTTGACCGCGATCGCCTCCTTCACGATCGCAGGGACCGCCTCGGCGCGGCGGAACACGTCCACGATGTCGATAGGTCCAGGCACCTCGGCGAGGCTCGCGTAGACGCGCGCCCCGAGGACCTCCCCCTTGAGTACGGGGTTCACCGGGATGATCTCGTAGCCCTGCCTCTGCAGGTACCTCGCCACCATGTGGCTGTCGCGGTCCGGCTTGTCGGACAACCCCACGATCGCGATTCGCTTCGCTTCGCGAAGCAGCTTGCGAATCGACTCACCCGACGGGTTGTGGTCCGGCATCTCGCAGCACTCCGACATCGCTCACCTCTCCTTCTGTTCGTTCCCGGTCCGGGGCCTTCATCCATGACCGTCCCGTGACCTTGTCTCGCATGGCTCCCATGTCGGAGCGGGACAACCCCTGCAGGATTCACTACACTCACCCGGGCTTTGGATCCCCTGCTTTCCACCCTCCCCGAAGAGCTCCTCGACCGCGTCCCCGCCGCCACCCTGGCCGAGGCCCGTCGCCTGCTCTCCGTCTCCCACCGACTCGGCGCCCTGCCCCCCGTCACACCCACCGGCGTCCGCAAGACCGTCAT
>JAKLDZ010000159.1 GCA_022703255.1 Myxococcota bacterium
TCGTCGTCCTTGTCGATCGCTTCGGTCAGCTTCCACCCGGCGCCCGTGATCGCTGCCGTGATGAGCGCCCTGCTGGTGAGGTTCTTGGTGGCGATCGTGGACGCGAGCACGCGGGCTGCTCCGTAGTCGGAGAGCTTGCCGTCCACCTCGACGGCGAGCGCGAAGCGGGGAGTCACGCTGAAGGCAACGGGTCTGTCGCGAACGAGGTCGGTGGAGAGGTCATAGAGTGTGACGTACGCCATCGGGCTGCTGGGGTGGTTCATGAACCAGTTCCAGGTCGGGGCGCCTCCGAAGTCGCTCTTTTCGACGCTCTTTCCGGCTTCGAACGTGTAGCCCTGGGCCTTGAGCTTCGCATCGATGACGGCTGGAGACAGTGCCCCGCCGGTGGTCGAGAGTGTGGAGCCCGAAGTCGGCGATGACGTCGCGGTCGCCGTGGAGGTCGAGGTCGCCGTGCTGCGGGACCGGGTCGAGTAGCGCTCCTCGAGGTCGCGGAGGAAGAGGTACCGGTTGACGGCGGAGCTGCCGATGGCGAGGGTGGCGATGGCGATGAAGGCCGCGGGGACCACGAGGGGGACGATCTTGCTCGGCTTCTTGTTCGCTGCCTCGGCGGCCTTCCAGTTGCTTCGTGCGCCGAAGAAGAGCAGGGCGCAGGCGCCTGCGAGCAGTGCCAGCGCGAACACGAGCATGATGATCGACGGGACATGCGTTGCGCCGACGAAGATCCCGACGATGGCGCGCACCGCGACGAACCCGAGCAGCGCGGAGACGACGAGCATGAGCCAGCCGCCGATCTGCATGCCGAGGCCGGGGCTGCTCGGTGCAGGTGGGGCCAGCATGGGGGCAATGCCCGGGCCTTGCGCGCCGCCGATCTGATCGCCCTCCTTGAGCAGGATGCAGCGCGCCAGAAGCGGCCCCGCCTGCAGCGCTTCGTTCGGCTTGACGGCCACCGTCACGTTGCTGCCGTCTTGCGCCTGCAACACGATCCCCACGGTTCGACCCCAGTACTTGGGATCGGCCTTCTCGTTGCGCGCAGCCATCGCGTTGAGTCCCGCGTTGATCGCCGCGGAGACCGCCAGCCCGAGGAGCCCCTGGCCGTGCGACTGCGCTTGCGCCCGCTTCGCGCTCAGGTCCACGAACTGTGCGAGCCAGTGCGAGGTGACCGAGCCGTTGCCTTCGAGGATGACGAAACGACGGTTGGTGATGATCAGGGCTCGCGGTGATTTCCCTTCGATCGTGACTGCCTGGTAGATGAAGTAGATGCCGATCAGGATGACGGCGAACAGGACGCCGAGGATCCAGAACGCGACCTTGTCGCTGGTGTAGCTGCGAGTCACGGACCAGAGCACGCGCTCGTCGGGCTGGAGATCGAACCCTGCGCTCGCGGGGGCTTGAGGACCGGCCGGCATCGCGCCACCGGCCGGAGGACCGTAGCCTCCTGGTGCAGGAGCAGGGGCATAGCCTCCAGGCGCGGGAGGAGGGGTATGGCCGCCAGGTGCGGGGGCGGCGTACGCGGGAGCTCCCGGGGCCGGAGCAGGGACTGCGCCGGGCTGCGGAGGCGGGCCGGGATAGGCCGCGGGCTGCTGCGCCGGCGGCTGTTGCCAAGGGGGAGGCGCCCCTCCTTGTGGTCCCTGCGGAGTCCACCCACCACCACCGGCGTTGCCTGGCATGTTCTGCATGATCCCACCTCTCGGAGCACGACGAGCTCGAAGGGTGCCATCGTAACGGAGCGTGCAATCGACTGTCGAAAAAAGTCGTCCATACTGCCTCGCCATTCCACGCTTCGAGCGGACTTCCGCGCAGGCCCGTGAGCCGTGGACGAGGTCCCCTGGCTCGCGCCGGGGGTTCGATCCGCATCCAAGAATCGCCGCAGGGGCACGACGACCCGAGCTTCACCGCGACGATGTGCGGCATTCCGGCAGCGGGATTCGCGGGCGCGTGGTTGAACGCGAAGTAGCTTCTCACCACCGGTCATTCCCAGGTAGCTTCCGCGCATGCCGATCGACATCTGGTTCACCCGTAGCGACAGCGTCGAAGGGATCATCCTCGGCGCCGAGTCCGAAAACGCCCTGCCGCATCAGGAGTTCATGCAGGCGATGCGAGAATCGATGGCCCGGCACGGAGTGCTCTCGGCGATTCGACCGGACGGGACCGCGTGGGCGACGCACGCGGCGGGCTCGGTGCGGGCGGGCGAGCCGTGGTACGCGGCGAGGTTCGTGCCGACGGGGCAGGGGCGGGGGCACGGCGTGGTGAGCTTCAGCCTCACGAGCCGCGCGATGCCCGAGGATGTCGAGAGCTTCCTCGAGCCCGCGTTGGAGCTCGGACGAGCGCTGCGCTGCCGGGTGTTCGAAGGGTGGACCGGAGTGCAGGTCACGTCCGAATCGCTCGAGTCGCGGCTGGCCCCGGGGGGCGCATGGGGGGTTGGGCTGCGCTCCGCGTGGACGTCGGTTCGACAGGAGATGAACCGTCGCAACCTCGCAGCCCTCGAGCTGCCGGTGGGAGGCAAGGACGAGGCGACGGACTTCTTCGTGTGGAGTCTTGGGACGGCCGAGGCGCTGCCGCCTTTCGACGAGCTGCTTGCGCCGCTGCCGGGGCACCTGCAGGCGCACGCGGTGGGCGACGGGGCAGTGCTCGAGGATCGTCGCAACGAGCAGGGGGTGGTCCGGGTGTTTCCGGTGGGCCCGAGGAAGGTCCAGGTGTGGCCCTACTGGTCCGACGTTCCCTTCGCCACGTTGTCCGGTGAGGTGCTGGCAGCGCTCGAGCGGATCGCCGGCAAGGTCGGAGGTGAGGAGCTCGAGTTCTGCGGGGCGCCGTGTCCGCCGGATCGACTCGCTGCGATCGTCGCGCGCAGTCGCGGGCTCGCGGTGGATCTGCTGGAGTGGCTCACGAGCGGGGCGGAGCCGGCGACGTTCGCGTAGCGGGATACCGTTCGATCGGGCCCCCGTAGGGCGGGCACCCCTTGCGTCCACCGCGGAGGCTGTGTACCCACCAACCCTTCGGAGGGAATCGATGGCAGAGCTGAACGTGAACATCGGGCACTGGGTCAGGAAGAACGCGCGGATCTACCCGCAGAAGATCGCTACGAAGTCGGGCAATCGCTCGTTCACGTATGCGCAGCTTGCGGAGAGGACCAATCGACTGGCCAACGGGCTGCGCGCGCTGGGGCTTCGCAAGGGCGATCGCGTGGCGCTGCTGATGCTCAACGGGACGGAGTACGTGGAGGCGGTCTTCGCGTGCTCGGCCGCGGGGTTCATCGCGGTGCCCTTGAACTGGCGGCTCGGGCAGGAGGAGATCTCCTTCATCCTCTCCGACTGCGCGCCGAAGGTCCTGCTGCACAACGCCTGCTTCGAGAAGCGCGGGGCGGAGGCGGCAGCCGGCTGCAGCTCCATCGTTCGTCGCCTGTCCATCGCCGACGACGGCGGCCCGTCGCCGTACGAGGAGTTCCTCGCGACGGGGGACACGTCGGACGCGGTGGATCCGGGGACCGGCGGAGACGATCCGCACCTGATCATGTACACGGCCGGCACGACCGGGAATCCGAAGGGGGTGGTGCTGACCCATGCGAACTGCTTCTGGCAGTCGGTGAACGGCTGGGCGCTGGGAGTGAGTCCGGAGACGGTGGCGCTGGTGCTGCTGCCGATGTTCCACGTGGGCGGGCTGAACGGGTCGATGACGCCGATGATCCACGTGGGAGCGACGGTGCTGCTGCCGCCGAAGTTCGACGTGGGCGAGACGCTTGCGACGATCCAGCGCGAGAAGGTGTCGGGGATGGTGGCGGTGCCCGCGGTGTTCCAGATGATGTACGACCACCCGAGCTTCGCCACGACGGACATGTCGAGCGTGCAGGCCTTCATCTCCGGCGGTGCGCCATTGAGCTACGAGCTCATCCGCAAGTACCACGAGCGCGGGCTCGAGTTCCGTCAGGGCTACGGGCTGACCGAGACCTCCCCCGGAGTGACCGGCATGGGGCCCGGCGAGTGCTTGCGAAAGTCCGGCACCGCGGGCCGCATGTGCCTGTACGTCGAGGTCAAGATCGTCGACGACGACGGTCGCGATCTCCCCACCGGCAAGGCGGGCGAGGTGATTGTTCGTGGCCCGAACGTCATGGCGGGCTACTGGAACCGTCCGGAAGAGACGGCGAAGGCCTTGAAGAACGGTTGGTTCCACTCGGGCGACATCGGGTATCTCGACGAGGACGGGTACCTGACGCTGGTGGATCGCAAGAAGGACATGATCATCTCGGGGGGGGAGAACGTGTACCCCGCGGAGATCGAGAAGGTGTTCGAGCAGCACCCCGGGGTGGCGGAGGTCGCGGTGGTCGGGCGGCCCGACGCGAAGTGGGGAGAGGTGCCGGTGGCGTTCGTGGTGGTGCGGCCGGGCTACCAGCTCGACGGGGACGAGCTGCTGAAGTTCTGCGCGGAGCGCATCGCGAAGTACAAGACTCCGAAGGAGGTCATCTTGCGCGAGGCGCTGCCGCGCAACGCCGCGGGCAAGGTGCTCAAGCCCACGCTTCGTCGCGAAGTCAGCGAACCCAAGAGCTGATCAGCCGGGGCCCCGCTTGGGCCGCTACCCCGGAATCCACGCAATCCCGAAGGACTCGATCGTCACGGCGCCCTTCTTCGCCGCGAGCTCGCGCACGACGATCTGCTCGCGGGCCCTGGCGACCTCGGCATCGCGGGCAGCGATCTCGCTGTCCCTCTCGTACAGGGCCCCGGCCAGGTCCGCCTCGGCCTTCTGCACCTTCTCCCGGAGCCGCGCGGTCTTCTCCGCGGCGCGGCGGGTCTCCGTCGCAGCGCGTCCCGCCGCGCGCAGCACGCCGCCGCTGAGCAGCGATGCGCCGATGGCCACCACGCCCGTCCCGCTCATGCCCGAGGCCTGGGCGAGCGCTTCGCGGGCTGCATCGCGCTGCAGGATGAGCTTCCGCAGCCGGGGCTCGTACTTCGCCATCAACCGCGCCCGCTCCTGCAGCGCCAGGTTGGTCGCCGCCGCCACGCAACGCAGCTCGAAGGTCTCCCGCGGCTCCTGCGGCTGCGAGCACAGGCCGAGCTCCGGGCTGTGGTACACGGTCGCGCGGGCCTGGACGATCACCCGGTCCCGAAGGCTCTTCTCGATCGACTTGAGCGCCTTGCCGCGAAATGCGTCGCCCAAGGGCTGATGCCGTGCCCCCGGCGTGGGCGCGTGCTGGAAGTCCCGTCGAATCAGCGCGTCCGCGCGCGCGATGTCCACCGTGCCCGTGTCGATCGGCGCCATGAGCGAGGCCTCGCGCAGCTCGCGGTACCCGAGCTTCGCGTCCTCGATCACCGCGCTGGCCAGCACCGCGGCGTAGGGCAGATAGCTCCACTGGTCCGTGCTCGATGCGGGTGCACACGGATAGAGCGCGCGCCACCCGACGGGCAGCTCCGGCACCTTGCATGCTGCGTCCGGCAACGATGGGCTCACCGCAGCCGTGGCTGTCGCAGGGGCCGACGACGCCCCCTGCGACACGGGTGCCGCCGCAACCGCGGCGAGCTCCGGGCGATTCTCTTTCGTCCACCGTCGGATCTCCTGGCGGGTCATCGGGCCCCGGAGCCACGAAAGTGTGAAGCGCGTCTCGACGAGCTGCGCGGCGGTCTTTGCGTGGACGTCACGAAGAAAGAACGTCCGCGGGGGCAGGGCCTTGATGATCGCCGCGATGTCCGCGGAGTCGAGCCGATCGGCGCCCGCGCCGGCGGCGTCGCTGCCGACCAGCCCTTCGACCACGCGCTCACGGTCCGCGTCGGTCTGCAGGCGACCGACGAACCACACGCCGGCGTTGGACAGGGCCTTGTAGTCGAGATCGATCGGGTTCTGCGTGGCGAGCACGCAGCCCACGCCGAACGCGCGTGCCTGCTTGAGCAGCGAGAGCAGGGGCTTCTTGGTCGGCGGGTTGGACGGATGCGGAGGAAGAAATCCGAAGACCTCGTCGAAGAGGATCAACGCTCGCAGATCGGTCGTGCCCGACAGCCCTCGGACCCACGCCAGGGCCTGCTCGAGCACCAGCGAGAGCACGAGCATTCGCTCCTCGTCCTCCAGGTGCGCCACGGACACGATCGTCACCGGCACGCGCGTGTCCCCGTCCCGTCCGCGCATCCACGCGCCCACATCGAGCGGCGCACCCTGTCGCCAGGTGGAGAAGCTCGGCGAAGCGACGAGCGCATTCAGGTCCTTGGACAGCTCTGCGCGCTCCTTGGCGGGGAGGAACTCGTCGACGCTGAGGGCACCGACGCGCTCGATGGGAGGCTCGCGCAGGTCGGCGAGCAGATCCTCGAGGCCGGCGGTCTTGCCCGCGCGCAGCCGTCGCTCGGCCAGATGGGACAGCAGGACATGCTCGTGACCGCGGGTGGGATCGGCTTCGCGGTTCACCATCCGGAGCAGCAGGCTGATCGCGGCGCTGAGCGCATCGCGTGCGGCCTCCTCGTCGATCTCCCACAGCTCCGATCCCTGCTCCAGAGGGCTGAGCACGTGCAACGGCTCGCCAGCCGTGGTGCCCGGCGTGATGATCCGCAGGTCGATCCCCTCGCGCAACGCCCGCACGTCGGCGGGCCCCAGTCCCCATCCGGCCAGACCGTCGCGCCATCGCCGCGCGATCTCGGTGCTCGCCTGCTCGACGCTCTTGCCGTCGCGCCGGGCGGCATCGACGTCTACCCAGGGCGCGAAGCTCGGACCGTCGAGCTCGTCGAACAGCAGCCCCAGGTTCGGCAGGTCACCCTTGATGTCGATGAGCAGGACCGGGATGCGGGAACGCAGCGTCTCTTCGATGAGGCCGACGCACAGGCCGGTCTTGCCGCTTCCGGTCATACCCACGATGACGCCGTGGGTAACGAGGTGGTGGGTGGGGAGCTCGAAAGCGGAGGGGGTGCTCGTGTCGTCGTGGGCCGCGCGGGCCCGTCCGAAGCACAGGGGACGGTTCGGCATGGCAGTCGTGGGTGTACCAGCGTTCGGCTCGCAGCGCGACCCTCTGTGCCTGGTGGTCAGGAGAATCAACCCGTCGGTTCGCGACCCGTATGCCGATCGGACAGCAATCCGTTCGTCCGATCCCATCCGATCGGGTATAGTCGCGCCGATTATGGCTTTGCCGTCTGCGTCGGGACGGCTCGTCCCTCCTCGGGATTGGCTGTTGAAGTACTACTGGGCCTTCGCCTGGGGCATGGTCGTGTTCGCGCTTCCGCTCTACGGCCTGCTCGGGCAGACGTTCGACGGCGTGGTGCTGGCGGGCTCCGTGCTGCTGACGCTCGTCGGGTGGGCGTATGCGAGGTACCGCTCGGCCGACATCGGCATCACCGTCCACGTGGTGGGGATGTTCCCGCTCTGGACGTGGTACGTGATGCACGCCGACGGGATGCCGCAGCGACTCGACGCTGGCGCCGCGGGCCACATGGTGCTGCTGACCTTTCCGACGGTGGCACTCATCGGCTTGTGGGGAAGGTGGGGGGCGATCGCGTCGATCGCGATGGGGATGATGGCGGTGCTGGTTGCGTGGGACGCCCCGGCCGCGTGGTTGATCGGGTTGTATCTGCTCGCCATCTCGGTGGCGATCGGGAGCATCTTCCGTCGCCTCATGGTGCAGCTCGGGCGCGTGCAGGAGCAGCTGCAGGAGAAGACCCAGCGCGACGAGCTCACGAACCTGCCGAATCGTCGCGCGCTGGAGGCGGCCGCGGAGTCCTTCACGCGCGCCGATGCGCGCGCTCCTGCCGCGCTCCTGTATCTCGATCTCGATCGCTTCAAGGCGATCAACGACAGCCTCGGGCACGCCATGGGCGACCACGTCCTCGAGCAGGTCGCCAATCGGCTTTCGGCGGCCACCTATCCGGGCGAGCTGCTGGTGCGTCTCGGAGGCGACGAGTTCGCGGTGGTGGTGCCCTCCACGACGGGGCCGGGCGGAGCGGGCGATGTCGCGGACCGGATGCTGCTCGCGCTGCGGGAGCCGTTCGAGGCGGGGGCGCACCACTTCCACATCGGTGCGAGCGTGGGGATCGCGTTGTGTCCGATCCACGGACGCGAGCTCGACGGTCTGATGCGATGCGCGGACATCGCGATGTACCGGGCGAAGATCGAAGGGCGGACCTGGGAGGTGTATCAGCCGGAGTTCCCGGTCTACACGGTGGATCGGTTGGAGCTCCGGGACGAGTTGCAGATCGCTATCCAGAACGACGAGCTGGAGCTGTACTACCAGGCGATCACGAACATCACGACCGACTCGGTGGTCGGCTACGAGGCGCTGCTGCGGTGGAACCATCCGAAGCGTGGGCTGCTGCTTCCCGCCGAGTTCCTGCCGCTCGCCGACGAGGCCGCGCAGATCGGTGCGCTCGATCGCTGGGTGCTCGGAAGGGCCGTTCGCCAGGCGCGGGACTGGGAGCAGGAAGGCCGCAACGTCTGGATCGCCGTCAACCTCTCCGCTCGCTCGGTCGAGGACCATTCCTTCATCGGCTTCGTCGCCGGCGCAGTCCACGGCGCTGAGCTGTCCGCAGGCCGTCTCATCGTCGAGGTCACCGAAAGCAGCGTGGTCCGCAACCCCGAGAACACCTCGCGCCTGCTCGCGGGACTCAAGCCCCATGGGGTCGCGGTCGCCCTCGACGACTTCGGCACCGGCTACTCCTCGCTCGCCTACGTCAAGCAGCTCCCGGTCGATCACCTCAAGCTCGATCGCAGCTTCGTGCAGGGCATCGGCGTGGATCCTCGCGACGAACGGCTCGTCGAGGTGATCCTGCAGCTCGCGCAGGGGCTGGGCCTGTCCGTCATCGCGGAAGGTGTCGAGACGCGTGCGCAAAAAGAATGGCTGCGCGCCAAGGGTTGCGTCTTCGTCCAAGGATTCCTCCTCGGCAGGCCGCGTCCGCTGCGGGATCTGGATCGCAAGCCGGGATCGACGCCGCCGCCGCCGGGAGTCATGCCGGTCGATAGCGACCCTGCGCCTGCGGTCAGCCACAACAGCGAGCTGCTGGCGGCGCGACGTTCCCGCAACTCGTTGAGCTGAGGGGACCTCGGGCTGGCTCGGGCTTCCGCTGGCAGCCTGCGTGCCGTCCCCATCCTCGACGAGTCTCGTCGGGAGGCGCTGCATCCGGTGGGGTTGGAGCCGGAACGACGAGGTTGCCGAGTCGCCGGGGTGGGTTCAAGATGCCGCCCCGTTCCGGGGCGCAGAACCTCGGCGGAGCCAGCAACCGGACTCGAAGGGACAGGGGACGTTGAGCATCCTGAGGACGACGGTGGACACTCGTTCGGAGGCGTTTCATCGCAACGATGAAGCGATGCGAGCGGTGGTTTCGGACCTGCGGGCTCGTGTGGACGAGGTGCGGGTGGGCGGGGGACCGGCAGCGCGGGCGCGTCACGAAAAGCGGGGGAAGCTCCTGCCTCGCGAGCGGGTGCGCCTGCTGCTCGACCCGGGCGCGCCGTTCCTCGAGCTTTCGCAGCTCGCCGCGCACGGCATGTACGCTGGGGAAGTGCCTGCGGCGGGGCTCATCACCGGCATCGGGAGGATCTGCGGGCGCGAGTGCATCGTGGTGGCGAACGACGCCACGGTGAAGGGTGGGACCTACTACCCGATCACGGTGAAGAAGCACCTGCGCGCGCAGGAGATCGCGGAGCAGAACCGTCTGCCGTGCGTCTACCTGGTGGACTCGGGCGGAGCGAACCTGCCGAATCAGGACGAGGTGTTTCCGGATCGGGACCACTTCGGCCGGTTCTTCTACAACCAGGCGAACTTGTCCGCGCAGGGCATCGCGCAGATCGCGGTCGTGATGGGCTCGTGCACCGCGGGCGGGGCCTACGTGCCCGCCATGGCCGACGAGTGCGTCATCGTGCGCGGCAAGGGAACGATCTTTCTCGCGGGCCCTCCGCTCGTGAAGGCCGCGACCGGCGAGGTGGTCTCGCCGGAGGACCTCGGTGGAGCCGAGGTGCACTCGCGCACGTCGGGTGTGACCGATCACTGCGCCGTGAACGACGCGCACGCCCTGGGGATTGCGCGCAGGATCGTGGCGAACCTCGATCCCCCGACGCGGGCCGCGGTGGACATCGCGCAGCCCCGCGATCCGCTGTACGACCCGCGCGAGCTGTACGGCGTGGTCCCCTCGGACTTGCGCAAGCCCTTCGACGTCCGGGAAGTGATTGCGCGGCTGGTGGACGGCAGCGAGCTCGACGAGTTCAAGGCGTTGTACGGCACGACGCTGGTGTGCGGGTTTGCGCGGCTGTGGGGATACCCGGTGGGGATCATCGCCAATAACGGGATCCTGTTCTCGGAGTCGGCGCTCAAGGGAGCGCACTTCGTGCAGCTCTGCAGCAAGCGCAACATTCCCCTGATCTTCTTGCAGAACATCACCGGGTTCATGGTGGGTCGCAAGTACGAGGCGGGGGGGATCGCCAAGGACGGTGCGAAGCTGGTGACCGCGGTAGCGTGCTCCAAGGTGCCCAAGTTCACCGTGATCATCGGTGGCAGCTTCGGCGCGGGCAACTACGGCATGTGCGGGCGCGCCTACTCGCCGCGGTTCCTGTGGATGTGGCCCAACGCCCGCATCTCCGTGATGGGCGGGGAGCAGGCCGCCAACGTGCTCGCGCAGATCCGTCGCGACGCCCTCGAGGCCAAGGGCGAGACCTGGCCCGCCGATCAGCAGGAGGCCTTCAAGAAGCCCCTGCGCGATCAGTTCGAGCACCAGGGGCACCCCTACTACGCCTCCGCACGCATCTGGGACGACGGCATCATCGATCCTGCCGAAACGCGCTACGTGCTCGCACTGAGCATCTCGGCATCGCTCAACGCCCCAATTCCTCCCACGACCTTCGGCGTCTTCCGGATGTGAGCCATGGAACCGAGACTCGTCATCGAGACACGCGACGCTCGGGGCGTGACCACCCTCACGCTCCACCGCCCCGGGCTGCACAACGCCTTCGACGACACGTTGATCGCGCAGCTCCAGGAGCGGCTCGAGCACGCTGCACACGACGAAGCGTGTCGCATCATCGTGCTTGCCGCCGAGGGCAAGAGCTTCTCTGCCGGCGCCGACCTCGCGTGGATGAAGCGCATGGCCGGCGCAGGCCACGAGGCCAACCTCGACGACGCTCGTCGGCTCGCTCGCCTCATGCACACGCTCGACCAGCTCCGCGTTCCCACCGTCGCCCGCGTGCAAGGCGCTGCCTTCGGCGGCGGCGTCGGCCTCATCGCCTGTTGCGACGTCGCCATCGCCGCTGCCCCCGCGGTCTTCGCCCTCTCCGAGGTCCGGCTCGGCCTCATCCCCTCGGTCATCTCCCCGTATGTCGTGCGCGCCGTCGGTCCTCGCGTCGCGCGACGCCTGTTCCTCACCGCGGAGCGTTTCGGCGCCCAGGAAGCCTTGCGCATCGGACTGGTGCACGCGGTGGTCAAGACCGATCAGCTCGACGTCGCGGTGGAGCGCGTGCTCTGCGAGCTGCTCGAGGGCGGGCCGTCGGCGCAGGCCGAAGCCAAGAAGCTCGTGCGCGAAATCGCGGGGCGCCCCATCGACGACGCGCTGCTCGACGACACGGCGGAGCGCATCGCACGGCTCCGCGCATCGCAGGAGGGGCGAGAGGGGTTGGGAGCGTTCCTCGAACGCAGGAAGCCGGCGTGGGCGGCAGGGAGAGACGCGTGATGTTCCGCAAGCTGCTGGTGGCGAACCGTGGCGAAATCGCATGCCGCGTGCTGCGCACCGCCCACAGGCTCGGGTTGCGCACCGTCGCTGTCTGCTCCGAAGCCGACACGGGCGCGCGTCACGTGCGCATGGCCGATGAGGCGCGCAGCATCGGCCCGGCCGAACCTTCGCAGAGCTACTTGAGCATCCCGACGATCGTCGAAGCTGCCCGGGCGAGCGGCGCCGATGCGGTGCACCCCGGGTACGGCTTCCTGTCCGAGAACGCCGACTTCGCCCAGGCGTGCCTCGACGCCGGCCTGATCTGGGTGGGCCCCTCCCCGCAAGCGATCCGGATCATGGGCTCCAAGGCCGAATCCAAGAGCCTCGTGCAGCGCGCAGGTGTCCCCGTGGTTCCCGGCTACCACGGTCAGGTGCAGTCCGACGACGTCCTGTCGCAGGAAGCGCGAAGGATCGGCCTGCCGG